>JAFUGC010000031.1 GCA_017469565.1 Clostridia bacterium
ATTTTTTAGATTTCTCATTCTAACTAAAAATCTTTTCATTTTAATATGTTTGATCTTTTTTACAGGATGCATTCCCTCTAATAAATTTTCTTCAATTCTTTCTGTTGCTTCTACTAGTTGAATTTTATTGTTCTCAATTCTCTGCAATGAAACATTTTCTTTTATATAATCAACAACATCCACTATTTGTGCAGCTTCTACAGTCTGTCCTACAAAGAATTTCTGAGCATAATCTAATTTTTCTCTGATTTTTACTTCTAGTTCTGTTTCATAAGGAGTTGCATTTAAGCTTTCTTTATAATAACTCCATAAGTCAGCACTTTCATTATCAATTGCCCAAAGGCCTGTGCCTAGAATATCGTATTTGTTGGCAAGTGCAAGTTTTGCCTTGATGCTATTTTCATTTTCATAATATATTGTATATGTACCTGCTTCTAAATATCTTCCGTTTACATAAGGTCCTTTTTGTCCTTCTTTTACTTTTACCGTTACATGTGGTGTCTCAGTATTCACGTCATATTTTGGAACAAGTTTATATTTTGTAAGAATCCTTGGCATTTGTCCCATGATAATTGCCTCTCCACCAACATCTTTTCCCTCTTGCCAGAATCTACCATAAAGTGGAATACCAAGAACAATTTTATCTCTGGAAACTTCTTCTAGAATGCCCTTTAATGATTTTTCTACAAAATCAATACTAGCAACTGGACCAGCTGAACCACCATAGCAGTGCTCATCATATGCCATCACTACCATATAATCTACATACTCTGCAAGTGCCTTATAGTCATATGCTGCAACCCATGTAGTTGTTAAATTATCAGGATTTGCTGCAACTGCAATAGATACTACCTTATCCTCTGGAAGTGCTTCTCTTAATAATCTCATGAAATTAGTTAATTTATCTTTATAAGAGGTATCTAAGTTCTCTAAATCCACATTAATACCATCATAGTTATATAGCTCAATTGCTTCTACTAGTTGGGCAATAAGCTTTTCTGGATTATTAAGAGCTGCCTCTGCACGTTTTCTTCCCCAATGATTGCTCAAAAATGGAGTTACCGTAATCCCTTGTTCGTGCATATTTTGAACAAATTCCTCATCAGAAATAGGATTTATCTCTAGTGTTCCATTTGTCTTCAAATCAAATGTGGTAGGTGAAACTACATTTACTCCACCGTTTGTTGCCTCCACGATTTCAGTATGAGATTTTGATGCGCTGTAAATATAGCCCAAACTTAGACGTTCACCCGCAAAACTTGTTGAAGTAAATAATACCATTGTTACTGCTCCTAAAACGACTAACTTTTTCATACGAAATCACCTCTTTTCTTTTTTATCTTTTGTACTACCCTTTCTTTTTACTTTCATTTGGCATCTAAAAATTTGTAAATTATTTGAGTATCATTTCACCCAATTTTAAAAATGTTTTTGATTTATTTTATATTACATAAATATTTTACCATATTTTGAAGCATTTGACAATGGCAATCCTTTAAAATGCCTGAAATACAGTACTTCCGTAGAAAAGAAAATTTTAAAATATCAAAAAAGCTAGAATATTATGGAAACCAAATTTTCCATAATATTCTAGCTTCTAACCCTTATTTCCCTAAGCGTTAATAGCGTCATATATCTTACAAAATGATAGTTTTCTACCCTTCCGTTCTCATCGCCTCTATGGCTCTAATCTTAGTTGCTTTTCTAGCCGGATACAAACCTGAAATGATACCAATTAACATTGAGAAAACAACTGCTGCCGTGGCAAGCCAAATTGGTATGATGGAGATATCATATCCAGAATAAATTCCTAGAGATTCTCCTATCTCTGGAGCATATTTGTTCAGTACATAAGAAACCCCATAACTCATTCCAAGTCCTAGCGCACCGCCCAAAAATCCAATAATACAAGATTCAAATAAGAATAATTTTCTAATATCTGTCACCACACAGCCTAAAACCTTCATAACACCTATTTCTTTGGTTCTCTCATAGATGGACATAATCATGGTATTTGCAATACCAATGGCTGAAACAAGCAGTGAAACAGCACCAATTCCACCTAAAACAAGCTGAATGGTATTGGACATTTCTTGCACATTATCAAGCTCATCTGCCATACTATAGGTGCCATAGCCCATTTGCTTGATTTTGTCTTGCACTTCATTGACATATTTGGTATCATCCACACTTACCCAGATGGACTGATATACTAGCTCCTTTTTCTTTTTATATTGTTCATTATACTGTTTATACCACTCCACAACTTGATTAATTGGTGCATAAACAGAATAATTATATTCTCCGTTACTTTCCTTTAATACTCCTGCCACCTTTAATTTAGAGTACTTAGGGGTTTTGTCACCCCAAGTATCATCAAAGGTAATCTTAATAGAGTCATTCATTAAATCTACCGGGCTCTCCTCTGAAAAAGAGTAACCTCTATTCCCCTTTGGATTGTAGAAATGTACACCATTTTTTCCAAAAAGCAATGCTGTTGGATTATTATTCGATATATACTCTCCAGACTCAAGTTCCGGAAAATCAAAATATGCTAAAGTATCTGGATCAATTCCTATAATATTACACCATGATTGATACTTTCCTGATTTTAGCTGTGCGTCCACCTCCAAGATGGGAGTAACTGCCCTAACATGTTCTATTAAAGAGATATCCTGAACCAATTTATCATCTAGCTTTTGTTCCTGGGATGCCCCCATTCCACTTTCCTCATCATAATAATAGGAGTACCTTTCTACCTGAATTTTCGTAAGACTTCCCCACTCTGCAAGCTGATTTTTATATCCTTCAGACATTGCAATACCAAGGGAAAGCATGATTACAATAGAAAATGTACCGAATGGCAACGCCAACAGATGTCAGGATAGTACGAAGTTTTCTTCTCCATAGGTTTTTAAAGCCCATGCTCACAAAATCTACTATTTTCATCTTCTAATCTCATTCCTTTTTTCTATGTAGTAGTACTTTACTTATTTGCTGCTTTTTTCCCTGCAAGTATTCCAAGCACAATACCAATAATCGCGCACACGCCAATTACAATATATAAAACAACATGCGTATTCAAGCCACCACTGGATTTTGAGCCAAAATCATCATTCACATAACCGTCCTCTATCAAATATGGCTCATCGATACCTACACTAGTATTATAGTCTGCCATCATTTTTGTACTCATTACATCACTATCTACATCTGCACTTGCTTCTATATCCACACTTTCATATTCCAATTCCTCATTATTCATTTCTTATTCCCCCTATATCTCATCCTCTAATTTTCTTCTAATAATTTTGGTAGTAATCATTTTGGTGACAAAAAATGCTAGTAAGAAGGAACCTATTCCAGCAAGTATAATCTTCCAAACAGCAACAGGAGTCTCTGCTGGTTCGATTGGTTCAGAAACACCCGGATCATACATACCAGAATCCGATGGAATGTCTGAAAAATCTGGTTTAATCATTGCAAAGCCTTCAAAATCCTTCTTTACCTCAATAATTCCACCCGAAGAATCTTCAAAAGATAACACAAGAATTCCATAATTAGTACCTTCCTTGGTTGGTGTTACCTCAATATCATAATAATCTGAATTTCCTGCTGTTAAATTACCTATGTAATTAATTGGCTGTACGGAAACGTAATCGCCTTCCACACTTGCTGTCAAATTAGAAACGGTAGCCTTTCCCATATTGATATAATCAAATGATAGGCTAGAATTAGAATCTACATAACCCTCATTAATATAAATATTATTAATCACAAGTTTTGAATATTCTGTAACTGGAATATTAATGGTTTCTGTGGAATGATATTCATTACCACTATAATCTTCATAATCAAATGATAAAGTAACGGCATACGAATTGGAAGTCAAATCCTGTTTTGCTCTAAGCTCAATGCTCTTTGTAACCGATGCATTTTGAAGAAGCTCTTCAATGTAGAATGTATTACTTCCATTTGTAATGATAAAAGCACCTTCCGCAGAATCTAATGTTACCTTCATATTTCTTAACCTTTTATCCCTGCTAGTGTTTTTAAAAGTAAAATTAAAATCAAAAACGCCTCCGGCAGTAATTGTTCTCGGATTAGTTGCATAAGAAGAAATAATAATCTTAGGTTTTGCTGCTGTTTCATCATTATCTTCTTCTACCTCTTTTTCAGACTTTACATCTTGAACATAGATGATTTTTTCTGTTGATAATTCACTTCCCGAATAATCTTTATACTTTATCTCAACCCCTAAGGTATGTGTTCCTTTGGTAATAGATTCTGATGCAAACATATTAAAATTCACAGCAATACTAGAACCATGCTTTAATTCTCCAATATACTTGTAGTCATTAGAATCTTGTGCCATAAAAGTACTAGAACTCAAATCTCTTAAATAAATCTCAACATTTTCCGCATCCACTTCTCCATTATTGCTTAACTGGAATGATAATGGAAAACTCTTATTAGCCATAACAGGCGATGCTCCCGTAGAAATATCACTGATTGAAAGAATTGGTTTTACCTTTTCTTTGGCAACTTTAAAATATACTGTCTGCTCGTTACTATAGTTTTCATCTCTTACGTTTGAATATTCTAACTTAAATTTAATCCCATAAATCCCTGATTTTGCATTATCAGCCACCTTAAAAGAAAATGATACATTATCTGACTGTCTTGCCCTTAATGATTTATCCCTTTTAAAGACAACTGGTCTTTCATAAACCAAAGGTGTATCCTCAAACGATGGTGTAATTCTCATATTGTATGCATTATGAGCACTATCATTTGTATATGTAATTGTTAAATTCAATGTTTCACCCGCTGCAACTTCTGGTACTTTTTCAAATTCCTCAAATACAATTCTTGGAACCTTTTCCCTATAGGTATCATCCGATGCAAATGCCGTCATGCTCATGGCAAAGCATAAAACAAGTGCAACAATTCCTACCAAACTAATTCTCTTCATTTTTTGTTTCCCCCTCAATTTTTTCAATATGTCCATCATGGATATGTATAATTTTATTGGCATACTTTGCAATATTAATATCATGTGTTACCATGACAATGGTCTGATTTTTCTCCGTTGCCATCTTTTTAATGATATCCATGATTTCTGCCGTTGTTTTACTATCTAGGTTTCCTGTTGGCTCATCTGCAAACACAACCTCTGGATTTGCAACGAAGGCCCTGGCAATTCCGAACTCTCTGCTGCTGTCCACCACTCATTTGAGTAGGTTTATGCTTAAATCTCTTTTCCAGTCCAACTTTTGTTAACATTTCTTTTGCCTTTTTCACTCTTGTCTTGTGTGGTACTTCTTTAAATATTAGTGGAAGCTCTACATTTTCCACAGCATTAAGAGAATTTATGAGGTTATACGATTGAAAAACAAACCCCAAATATTTCTGTCTAAATTTTGCAAGCTGATGCTCTCCCATTTTTGTAACCTCTTTGCCCTTAATGTAAATCTTACCAGATGTGATTTTCTCTATGCCAGCCATAATATTTAGCAAGGTAGATTTTCCAGATCCAGAAGAACCTAATAAACAGCAAAAATCACCTTTATTTATGGTAAAACTAACTTTATCTAAAGCTAGTACTCTTTCATTTCCCACTCTATAAATTTTAGTAGCATCTTTTACCTCAATAATTGGTTCCAATCTTATTTCACCTCTTTTCAATCAAGGAAACACATTTTCCTCCGTCCCTAATCTGTTTCCCTCTTCTTTTCTAATAGACTTCATGTAATGAAAAAAGTTCCCATTTTTTAAAATTTTCGCAACAAATTTCTACAAATTGTGCCAAGGAGTATCATAGCACCATTTGTAGAAATTTGAAATGATTTTTATCTATTTTATATTTTGTTAAGAACTTTGTAAAAAATTGGAATTTTAAAAATTATATCTTCTCGATAATTTCCTCTCTTGTCATTCCCATTTTTTCAAGCTCTTGTATTTCTGATTGAATTAAGGATAATTTCTCCTCAATCTTTTTTTCTAGCACTTTTTTTGTATTATCTGCCACAAAAGTGCCTTTTGTAGATATCGTAACAATTGCCCCTAAGCTCTCTAGCTCTTCATATGCTTTCTTTACCGTATTGGGATTAATCCCAAGTGAAGTTGCCATTTCTCTGATTGGCTGTATCTTTTCATTTGGCTTTAAAATCCCGAAGAGCGATATATCTTTCAATCTGATCCACAATCTGCTGATATATTGGGGTTCTACTTTGATAATCTAAATTTATCATACTTTCCACTCCAATCGATTTATTCTTCCCCCTCTATTACTGTTCAGTATATATTTTATCAAGATTTTCTTCAAGTCCAGAATTTATTTCTTCATCATTCAAGACTTTTATATTTGGATTTGGTACTTCATAAATCATCTCACCATCCTCAAAATAATAATCATAATCATCAAAATATTCATTATACTCCTCAAATTCCGAACGTCCAACTTCATTTTGAGATACCGTAAATTTTTCAATGACTTCCTGTACTTTATTGGTGGTGTATGTGCAAGTTAATGCTGTTGTTCCAGGCTTTCTAAATGTTAGTTTTAAACGTATAAAATCTTGGTTCAAATCAACTTTTTCATCTTTGTTGTCAAGAATAAAATCTCTTAGAACAGATTTCACATCTAACGAACTATAGGTTCCATAACTTTTCTTAGCATCACGAACCGTATAGTATATTTCGTTTGTTTTTGCATTTCTTACTTGCTCTAAAGCAACCTTATTATAAAGATTGGTTAAGAACTCCCCAATTTCTGGATTGTCTAATTCTGAATAGATATACATATATAGCTTGTGATTTACATATTCATAAGCATAAACTTCTTGGTAAAAGCCATTTCTATACATTTCAAAACTTGACGGAGAATCATAAGTAATAAAATAAGAATCAAATCCGCCATTTTCTCTTACTTGATATGGTTTTAAATTCTTTATGATTTCATTTAATTCTTTTCTATCTGCAATAGAAGCAATTTGGGAGCTTAAATGTACTTTCACATTCTTATTCAATGGTAATTCTATTTGCTTTTCGGCATACTCCAAAACCTTTTCTCTATCTTCTGCATCCACCATAACCGCAATATGATATTTTCTTCCATTTTTCATGAATACAGTTCCATTCATGTATGTTGGCAGATATTTGCTATTTTCTACCCCTTCGTAAGCTTTATTATTTTCCACAATGGAACGAATTAATTCTGCATCTTTTATCACACATTTTTCATTGAAATCATTAGAACGGCTAGAGTAATATTCTGGATAAAGTTCTAATTTTGCAATATTTTCCGTTTTAATCTTTCCATTCCAAATGGATGTATGAATTCCGATAAGTGCAGAAAGTACACCATAAATCACTACTATGGAAACAACAAGAGCAAGTGAATTCTGCAAAAATTTCATTTTCTTACTTGTAATTAAATCATATACAAACCAATAAACAAGGGTAATTCCAAGCACAAAAGGCAAAGCCTCAAATTCTTCTACCATGAACATCGCCTTAATCATCATTACAAACGGAATGAGCGTTAAAGCTTTTATCAAGTAATGAGAAGATTTTTTAACAAATGATTCTCCTGCTTTCTCCATCTTTCTTCTTTTAAATAATAGATATCCTAAAGCGATATAAATAACACTAAGAAGTATCATCTTGGTCATTGACACAACATTAAAGCCATATCCATGGCCATCAATAGCTGACAAAATCAGAGTTGGTGCCGTAAATGAATCAAAATGCGATATAGGGCTGATGGTAGTATTTTCGTAAATAGTGGTATATGCATTATCTTCAGTAGCAAAATAAGTAAACGTATAAAGTGCAGGCACTAGAAGTGTTATGAGTAATATTCCCACAATTTGTGTCATCATATTACCTGATACACTCATAGCAAGATTGGCAATAGTAAATAAGAAAATATAAGCAAATGTTTGATAAACAAATACATCCCACGCGAGCTCTGCAAAAATAATACTACTTGAAAAAGTTGAAACAATGAGTGTACACAATAATGTTAAAGCTTGAATGCCAAGGATGATAAGAATTCCTGCAAGTGTATTCGTAAAAAAGATGGTTTTTCTGCTAAGAGGCATTGAACCAATGAAGTCAACGCTTCTTTTTTTATAAATATATCCAAATAAATTAACGGATAGGATAAAAGGAATCACATACATAAACAAAATATTAAAAATGCCTAGTGATGTGAAATTATATGTTTCACTTTCTGCTGTAAGAAGCATGATGGTTGTAAACAATGGTACAACAAGCATACAAATTAAAATTTGCATTTTTGATTTTTTGATATTTTCAAACATATAATCAAAGTTAAATAACTTGGTTAAACTCATATCCTAGCACCTCCATTTGATAAATAAAGATTTCTTCTAATGTTAAAGGTAAGAAATCTAAAATAACCGGATTCATTTTATTTAATTCTTCCTCATATTTTTCTCTATCGCCTTCAAGAATAACTGTCGCAACGCTTCCACTTTTCTTAAAACTTAACACATTAAAGTTTTTGAAATCATCTTTTGAAAAATCATTTTTAAGAGAAATTTGTATTTTGAACATATTTGTTTTTAAACTATCAATTTCACTCTCAAACAAAATTCCACCCTTGTATAAAAGTCCCAAGTTATCACAAATATCTTCTAGTTCTCTTAGGTTATGGCTAGAAACCACAATAGTACAGCCTTTTTCCTCCATTTTTTCCGCGATTGCCTTCTTGATAAAATTTCTCACTACAGGGTCAATGCCATCAAATGTTTCATCAAAAAACATGTACTCTGCATTGGTGGCAAGTGCACAAATAATGGCAGTTTGCCTCTTCATCCCCTTTGAAAAAGTCTCAATTCTCTGAAGCTCATTCAAATTCAAGGTTCTTACCATTTTTCTAGCATAATCTATATCAAAATTTTTATATATTTTGTTGTAAAACTGTAATGTATCCTTGATGGTATAATTTTTAAAGAAGAATAAATCATCAGGAACATAAGCAAATTTTTGCTTAATCTCTTCTTCATCCAAAAATTCTTTTCCATCCACTTCCACTGAACCAGAATCTTTTTGATAAATTCCAGTGATAATCCTCATTAATGTGGATTTTCCTGCTCCATTTGCACCAATCAGCCCATAAATAGTGCCAGTTTTAATGGTGCAATTTAGTTTGTCTAATACTACTTTTCCGTCAAATGACTTAGTTAAATTTGTAATTTTAATCATGCGATAATCCGCCTCCTAAACATTAATATATCCTTTGTCATGACTTTTTATTTCATTGTACTATCTGTACTAGTACAAATATATTATATGAAATGGAATTTGTCAATATGAAAAATGATAAAAAATAACTATTCTTTTTCTAGAATAGTTATTTGAAAAATCATTATTTAAATTTTGGGCTGTCTTTGCTTACTCTTGTTTAAGTTTTTCAATTAAGACATCCAAAAGCCCAATATATTTACCCTTAATTTTCTCATAGATTTCTCTTGATTTTGCATCATCATATAGATGAGACAAATCATTCCTAGAAAGCATCATATCAATCCATGCTTCCCCATCATCAATCAAATGGTACTTAAAAGCATTTTGAATCACATCTCTGGGACTACCTAATGAAAAAGAAACGCCCTCTTTTTCTAAGTAATCTTTCATACACTTCCAAGCAAGTTCAAAAGTAAATTCAAACCTTTGAAGTGTTCCGTCAATTTCAAGTTCTGTTGGGTCTTTATCAGTAGAAACAGCTTCTTTGAGTCTATTCAAAGCATTATTAAAATCTGCAATTCTTTCTTCAAATCTTTTCATGATAATATCACACCTTCTCTTTCTATATTTTTGATTAGTTCAACGTTTTTTAAATTTGAAACAAACAAAATATCTATCATGTAAGGAAGAATTAAAGCATCAAACTCATTCCTTATTTGAATTTGATCTTTTTCCGTTACATTTCCCATAACCGCAATGTCTATATCTGAGTTATTTCTATAATCTCCTCTTGCCCTTGAACCAAAAATAAAAAAGTCATAATGATATTTTTTAATTATTTCTCTTAATTTACCTAAAACATCATCAGTCAATCCAAATTTCATAAACCCCACCATACTCTTTCATTTTTTGTTAATAATAACCTGTTATTCTTCCAGTAACATTACCTTTTAATGTAGTGCTAAACTTTCCTCTATCACTTCCCAAATCAGTTCCTTATTTAGTCCATTTTCTGCTGAAAAGCCAAATATCAAATCTTCTGGTACGTC
>JAFUGC010000032.1 GCA_017469565.1 Clostridia bacterium
CATCGTTGTAATAATCTTAGCAGCAGTAGCATTTGGAACATCTACAAGAACAATTACAAATGCTAACTGGTCAACATTCACAAATGCAGTAGGAGAAGTAAGAACTGCATTACAAGAGAGAGTAACAACTGTAAAAGGTGAGCAAGCAGCAAAAGGTATCACAAGATCTGATGCACAAGTTTATAACTTCGTAGCTAAGGGTGGAGATATTGTTAGAGAAGGTGGACCTGAAAATAATAATGGTACTACTGTAAGCGGAGATGTATCTGGAGATGTTAATGATGCTTGGATTTCAAGTGCATTTGCAAATTCACTTACTGCAACAAGAATTGAGCCAGCAGTTATCAAAGAAGTACTTGGATTAAAAAATCTTAATACTATTAAAGTAAACACACCTCTTGCTACTAACAGAGAAGTTTCATACTTCGTTACAAACAAAGGTGATGTATTTGTATGGCCTCCATATGAATATGAAGGAAAAATGTATGTAAATGAGACAACTGTTGTTGCTGAAACAGCAAATACTTTACCAACAGGTTCAATTAAAGTTGGTGATGTTACAGTTGTATTAAGTGGTGCTGAATCAAGCCCAACAGTTACTGCAAGAGCTGCAGCTTCAGCTACTAATGCTGGTTCTGGTGTAGCTACTGTTCACTATAAGGATGGTTCAAGTGCAACAAGACCAGTTGGACAAGAAACAAGCTACTTATTCGATGATCTTTCTATCTAAGTCATCATAAAGATTTACCGCATGCTTAAGCATGCGGTTTTTTTATGCTCATTTTTCCCTTTCATACTTGAATATAATCATATGTTTGCGATATACTAATAGAAGAAAAATCAAGAGATTGATAAACATTGAAAGGGATGATAATCAAAAATGAAGGAAGAAGTAATGAGAATCAATGAAAAAACTTTTATTCATATAACGCGTGCAGAAAATTTTAAGTCAAATGTGATTGCTGCATTTTTGCTTGTAGATTTAAATAAAAAAACGGTAACGAAAAATGCTTTAATTCCTGCAGTTTTGAGGCGTGGTACCCAAAACTTACAAACAATGAAGGATATTTCCATCAAAATGAATGAAATGTATGGAGCTGTTTTTGATGCTAGCACAGATAAGATAGGGGATAAGCAGTCTATTCAATTATATATTTCTCCCATTGATAATGCTTATGCATTAGAGGGGGAGGATTTGCTTGGAGAAAGTTTGCAGTTTATTTATGATGTTATTTTTCATCCAAAACTTGAAAATGGTGTTTTTGATGCAGAGTATGTGGCAGGGGAAAAAGAAACATTAAGAGAACTAATAAAAGGAAAGATTAATAATAAGGCATCGTATGCAAATTTTAGATGTTTAGAGGAAATGCTTGGCGATGATCCTTATGCGTTGTATAAATATGGAAATGAAGCAGATTTGAATGAAATCACTCCTGAAAATTTGTATGAGCAATATCAGCATTTATTAAAAACAGCTGAGATACATTTTTATATCTCTGGAAATGTTGATTCTGAAAGTGTGAAAGCGTTTTTCCTTGATAAATTTGAAAGGCAAGATGGTCCTTTTGAAGAGTCAATTCGTACCAAAAAGGCAAAGATTGGCTTTGAGGAAGAGAAGCAAATCATTGAAAATATGGATGTGGTACAAGGAAAACTGGTGCTTGGATATGATGTGGACCTACCGATTGGGACAGATTCCCTATACAAGGTGTTAGTTTATAATGCCATCTTAGGCTCTTCTTCTAATTCAAAACTATTCCAGAATGTAAGGGAGAAGGCAAGCCTTGCTTATACCATTCGTTCTTCTTATTTAAAGCATAAAGGAATTTTATTGCTATCTGCGGGGATAGAGGCAGATAAGTATGATAAGGCGTTAGAACTTATTAAAGTGCAAGTAGATGATATGAAAAATGGAAATTTCACGGATGAGGATATTCAGGATGCGAAGGTGTTCTTAGAAAACCTTTTTTTGTCTTGTCTTGATGACCAGACTACATTAATTGAACTTGATATTGGACAGTTTGTTGCGGGGATAGAAGATAGTGTGGAAGAGATGGTGAAGAAGATTCATATGGTTTCCAGAGAAGATATTATAGAGGTGGGAAATCAGGTGAAACTTGCAACAACTTACTACTTAAGAGGTGAGATGTGAGTGGCAAACTGTGAGATAGGAGAGGTGAAAAATGATTTTTGAATGTTTAAATGAAAAAATATATGCGGAGAAATTAGAGAATGGACTTCAGGTAATTATTATTCCTAAAAAAGGTGGATTAAAGAAATATGCTGCTTATGCTACTCATTTTGGTTCCATCAATTATCAGTTTAAAGTACAAAATGAAGACCATGTGGTAACGGTGCCAGACGGTGTTGCTCACTTTTTAGAGCATAAATTATTTGAGCAAGAAGATGGCGTGAATGCTTTAGATAGGCTGACGAAAATGGGAGCAAATCCTAATGCTTATACCAGTTTTAATCATACCTCTTATTTGTTTGAATGTACCAATGATTTTGAAAATGTATTAAGGGCATTAATTCAATTTGTACAAAATCCTTATCTAACAGAGGAAAATGTAGAAAAGGAAAAAGGAATTATTGGACAAGAAATTCAAATGTATGATGATGATCCAAGCTGGCAGCTTTTCTTTGGACTACTTAATTGTCTATATGGAGGTCATGCCATCACAAAGGATATTGCCGGAACCATCGAAAGTATTGCGGAAATTACGCCAGAAATTTTGTATCAGTGTTATAACACTTTTTATGATACTTCTAATATGGTGCTTTGCGTATGTGGAGACGTGGATCCGGAAGAGACTCTTAGCATCATTAAAGAAGATACAAAACCACAAAAAGTATTTTCTGAGATAGACCGTTATTATGGTGATGAAAAAGATGAGATTCATAGGGAGAGAATGGAGAAAAAGATGGATGTAAGTATGCCATTATTTTCTGTTGGTTTTAAGGATTTATTCAATAAGGAGAAGTTAAAGGCGGGGCTACCAAGTGAAATCAATGAGACGATAAAATATGATATCGCGATGCAAATTTTACTTGAGATGATTGCTGGGGAAGGTACCAAATTATATGAAGATTTATATAATGAAGGACTAGTCAATAAAGAGCTATCAGCTGAGTTTTCTGCTGAGGAGGATTATGCATTTAGTGCCATATCTGGTGAGTCAAAAGAGCCTGATAAGGTGGTTGGCAAGATATTAGATAAAATTGCTGAACTAAAGGTAAATGGTCTTCATGAAGAGGAATTTCAAAGAACCAAGAAAATGCTATATGGCAGGTTTGTGAGAGGCTTTGAAGATGTGTCTAATATTGCCAATATGTTCATTAATGATTTCTTTAGAGGAGTCAATGCTGCGCTGTATGTAGAAGCATATAAAGACATAGATCATGAATATGTGGAAAACGTTTTAAATCATCATTTTGATTTTGGTAAAAAGGCCATTTCTATTATTCAACCAAAAGATAATTAGTAGATGATAGCGTGTTCAGAGATTAAGATTTAAGTCTCATCAGTCATTGATTCATGGAGGATAATATGAAACCAATTATTTTTTTAGGAAGAAGTATTGATATTCAGCCGGTTGCACTGTCTATCGGGAATGTTCATATTTATTGGTATGGCATTATCATTGCGTTTGCTTTTATACTTCAAATCATTCTATTAGAACGAAGAACACGCGATCCTAAAAATTCTTTTGGAATCGATAATAATAGTGTAATAGATTTTTCGTTTGGAGCAATTATTTTTGGGTTTTTATGTGCTAGAATTTATTATGTGGTATTTAAGTGGGATTATTATTGTAAAAATCCATTGGAAATTGTGCAGATATGGAATGGCGGCATTGCCATCTATGGTGGAATTATTGGTGCTATACTATATGGGCTATATTACACCAAGAAAAGAAACATCCATTTTTTGAACTTTGCCGATTTGTTGATTCCATATCTGGCGTTTGCTCAGTCAATTGGTAGATGGGGAAATTTTATCAATAGGGAAGCATATGGAAGCGTTACCGAGCTTCCTTGGAAGATGGGAATCTATATTGATGCAATAGGAGACTATAGTTTTGTTCATCCCACTTTTTTATATGAATCGCTCTTGACATTTTTCTTATTTGTTTTGCTGATTCATTTGTCTAAAAATAGGAAATTTGAAGGTCAGATTTTATATACATATCTGATGGTTTATGGAACTTTTAGAGCGCTGATTGAAGGACTGAGAACAGATTCATTAATGCTCTTAGGATTTAGAGTTTCTCAGGTTTTGAGTATTTTGCTCGCTGTGATATTCTGTTATATTTTGTTGACAAAATTAGTAAAATATGGTAAAAATAAATAAGAAATTAGTTTAGAAGGGAGAGTTTTGTGATGGCAAATGAAGGCATAGATACTCTAAGAAGAAAACTAGATAAGCTAATAGAAAACGCAGCACCTTATGAAGAAATATATAAAGTAAGTACGGAATTAGATCAATATATCGTGAAGTATTATCAAGATTGATGGCATATTATGATAGCTTGAAGAGGTGAATTATATGGAAAATGAAGAATTAAAGAAAAAAATTGATGAATTATTGGAGCTTGTGACACCAGAAAACATTGCTGCTCTTAGTGATGAGGATTTAGCAAAGCTAAAAGCGGTCATTGATAGGATTTCTGAATAATTGACTACTAATTTAACATATTTTTGAAAAAAGTGCAAAAAACATAGAAATTTATGTAAACTTGTGATAAAATATATTATAGTGTTTGTGAGAAGAAAATAAGCACGGTAAAAAAGGGAGTGTAAAAATATGGATGAATATGTAGTTCAATTGTTAGTGCAAAGAATTGGTGCATTAAATGCTGCTCTTGATAATTTTGATAATGAGACATTTAGAATCGTGAAAGCGGAAGAGTCAAGAATTCTTGCCATTCCTGATGATGATTTAAGAAATGCAGAAATGAATCGTATTCTTGATGGAAGAAGAACGGAAAAGATATCGCTTAACGTTAAATTACAGGAACATATGAATATTTTACAAGATGAGGCCAATTTTAGAACAAAATTGGCTAGTCAGCGTGGTATGATTCAGGCTCATGAGCAAGTATATTCTCAAATTGTTTCATTAGAAGGTATGCTTGCTACGCCTGGTTTGAGTGCAGAAATGCAAAACGAGATTAAAGCTCAAATTGATACTCTTTTATATGAGAGGGATTTAGGCATTGATGCCCCTTCTTCTGAAAAAAATAAAGAGGCAAAAAGACAGGAAAATATCGATAAGCTTTCTAAGAAAATTGAAGGGCTTTATGTTGGACTTAATTCTATTTATGGAAATGTTAATGAGGAGATTTTTTGGGAAGATTTCAAGAACTTAGCGGAATATCAAGAAAAACTTGATAAACAAAGGTCTCTTAGTTTGTCTGAGAAAAAAGAGAAAATAGGAAATTATAAATTACTTGAGGATGGTGTAAAAAGACTTGATAAGGAGTTAAAGGCTGATAAGGAGCTTTTGGAGAAGAACAAGGAACTAGAAGAAAAGAAAAAGAAATTAGAATTGCAGAAAAAGAAAATTGCATCAATGGGGGATCCACAAAAAGAATATGATGATATCGCAAGCAAGACACCTATTGACAATAAGGCTTTAATGAAGGCAAAAGATAAATTAGATAATTTTAAAAGAATCAGTGCAGAAAATGCCACTTTAGAATCTGAAATTAGTACCTTAGAAGCTGAGTTAAGTTCCCTTCTTGCACTAAAAGACATTATTCAAAGTCTATTTACCAAACTTGGAATAAAAGATGAAAAGGGGAATGATTATGAGTTCCATTTGACAGATGTCTCAGGAGCATTGGAAACAGTGAAGAACCATAGGAGAGAACAGGGGTTAGATAGTGCATACATGAAAAAACAAAAGGCTATGGCAAATAGTACTCTTGAAAAATATGGGATTACAGCTCCTAAAACGCTTCCTAAAAAATTTGATTATGTAGAAGTTTTGAAGCAACAAAGAAAAGCAATAGAGGATAGGTGGAAATCATACCATGTACAGCCAGGATGGGAAGATAAGAGCGTTAAGGGAGTAGATCTTAAGAAAGAGGAATCTAAGGTGGAGCCTAAGGCAGCACCAAGTACAGACTCAAAATCTCAATCTAAAGTAGCGCCAGCTGTAACCACCAAAGGAACACCTGGTGTAGCTCCAAAAGCGCCATCAGTGGGAATACCTTCAGGAGCACCTGCCTCGGATTCGAGAGTTTCCTCTCAGTCAGTTCCTGCATCTGGAATGACGCCAAGCGTAGCACCTAAAGCAGAATCAAAAGCGGCAAGTGGTAGGGCTGATGTGGCTAGTGATAGGATTCCAGAGACTTATGTGCCAATACATACATCGGCTGAGGATCATGATATAGATGATAAGTTATTGCCTCAGAGGGCAAGTGTTATTATAGATCGTGCAGAGAGTTCAGATAGAAATATGGCTGCCCTTGTTTCTGACCCAGATTCTAGAAAAATTGAAGGTGGCTATTTGTACAGGATTATTGATGACGGAAAAAATATCACTAGGGTGAAAGAGGATATTGAGTATTATACTATTAGAACAGATAAAAAACTTGAGGATGAAATCAAGAATATGAGCGATGGTATTAGAAATTTATCTCGTCAAGAGAAAAGAAATTTACTTTCTGGACTGGATAAAGAAGATGATGTGTATAAGATGCTTGCATCAAATAATCCTATTGCAAGATATAATGCAAGAAAGAATTACATCTCTAGCATGAATGAGGTGCCTAATGCAAATCTTGAAATGTTACTTGCACTAAAATCTGCAGTTATTCCTGAAAAAGATATTAATGGACTTAATGAACGAATCAGATGTTTAGAGAGAAGTAAAGGAAATATCTATAATTGTGGCTATTCAGATTTAGATGAGGCAGTAGTTTGCAAAACGAAAAAAGGCATATTTGGTCGTACCAAAAATCAGTATTCTATTAATAAGAGTATTTATGAAGAGGCAGAAAAGGTGAAAGAGGCTAAGAGGGGCTTGGATGATATCTTAAATGAGTGGAGGGCTCCTAAGGATAAGGATACAAGAGTTATTAGGAGAACGCCTTCTCGTGATAAAGCCTCCAAAGGAAAAGGCAAAGATGAGATGGACAAATAAAATAAGACGAAAAAGGTTGACAGATTAAGGATGGAGGAAAAAGCGCTCGTTTGAGCGCTTTTTCTTTCGTTCTTAATCTGTACTTTTTTATAAAAAATTGCAAAAATACTTGATTTTGTTGAGGATATATATTAAAATTTAATCAAAGGTGGGGAAAAGTGGTGACAAGTGGAGCTAAGTGTGAATGAAAAATAGGAAAGGGGGAGTTACAAATGCTAATTGGTGAATATAGTCATACAATTGATACAAAAGGCAGAGTAATTGTCCCTGTAAAATTCAGAACAGAGCTTGGCGAAAGGTTCATCCTTACTAAGGGTTTTGATGGTTGTCTTTATGGTTATTCACTTGCTGAGTGGGCAGGCATAGAGGAGAAAGTAAAAACCTTACCTTTAATCACAGGGAAAGATGCAAGGAATTTTACAAGATTTTTCTTCTCATCTGCTATTGAGTGTGAGTTTGATTCACAGGGAAGAATTTTGATATCACAAGGATTAAGAACGTATGCATCTTTAGAAAAAGAATTAGTCATTATTGGTGTTTCATCTAGAATTGAAATTTGGAGCAGAGAAAAATGGGAAGAGTATAACAATAATCAAGATTCAGATGATATTGCTGAGAAGATGTCTTTACTTGGAATTTAAGATGGCTGCAGTTTAGGGCTATTTTAAATAAATACATAAGATGAATTTAAAAAGTACAAAAGAAAAAATTTTAAAATTACAGAAGATAAGGTTACGGAAGTTGTAACAAAAAAATTTACGCTTGAATTAAGATTACAAATTGATTCCTACAGAAGACAAAAAATGAAAAATACGAAAGAAAAAGTATCCTCAAAGATACGAATATGACAAAAGAGAAAATATGATTAAGGGCATATGAAATGAACAAAAGAGAAAGTAAAAAAACTGATACAAGCTACTATTTTACAAAAATCAGGAATAATACACAAATGAAAAAGGAAAAGTAAAAAGTAAGGGAAAAGGCTAGCGGTCCTTGTGGCCGCTTTAGTCTATTTAATTTGAAATACGGTGTGGGTGAAGTTTTATGGAATTTAAGCATGAGCCTATTATGCTTAGAGAATGTATTGAAAATCTAAAGATAAAAAGTGATGGTGTTTATGTGGATGGTACTATTGGTGGTGCTGGACATTCTTCTAAGATTGTAGAAAAACTTGAATCTGGTACTCTGATTGGAATTGACAGAGACCAAGAGGCACTCGCGGCAAGTCGTAAAAGACTTGAAAACTTCAGTCATGTTTTATTGGTTCATGGAAAGCATGAAGATATTTTACATCATGTTCGTGAACTTGGTTTTGAAAATGTAGATGGAATACTGTTAGATTTGGGTGTTTCATCTTATCAAATAGATGAAGCTTCTAGGGGTTTTAGTTATACAAAAGATGCACCTCTAGATATGAGGATGGATAGGTCCTCTGGAATTTCTGCAAGAGATGTAATTCGTACATATTCTCAAGAGGAGTTAGAAAAAATCTTTTTAGAATATGGGGAAGAAAAATTTTCAAGAAGAATTGCAGAGAAAATTGTTACTGAAAGAGAAATAAAAGACATTGAAACTACATATGAACTTGCTGATTTAATCAGGAGTGTGGCACACAAAGACGCAGTTGATTCTTTCAAAAGAATTTTCCAGGCACTAAGGATTGAGGTGAATGGGGAGTTAAAAGAGTTAAGAAAAACCGTTTTTGATTGTGTGGAACTTCTAAAAAGTGGTGGAAGGCTTTGCATTATTACTTTCCATTCATTAGAAGACAGAATTGTAAAGGATGCTTTTATTGATTTGCAAGGAAAGTGTACATGTCCTAAAGATTTTCCTAAATGTGTTTGTGGTTATCAATCATTTGGAAAAATCATTACCAAGAAACCTATTGTTCCTTCTAAAGAGGAGGAAGAATGGAATCCGCGTTCAAAAAGTGCTAAGTTAAGAGTTTTTGAAAAGCGTGTATGAGAAATGACCAATTTTATTTGATTTTGGAAGGAGATTTTCATGCCACAGTTACAGTACAATTATGACTACAATGAATATGAAAGAGCAAGAAGTAATAGGGCAAGTAAATCAAGATCTACTACAACTAGTGGTAGGTCTGTTTCCCGTAATGTCAAAAATACTAGTGCAAAGAGAGAAACCATTTCCAATAGTATGAGAGAAGCAAATAGAGCATCTATTCGTTCTGCCATTAATTCTGATGATGAATTATTTGTTAGAAGAGCTCCTGCTACTAAGAGCAGAAGTTCTGTGGTCACTCAAACGACAGTTAAGACGGATAATGCTGGTACTAAAAAAACAGTTCAAAAAAATAATACTAGTATTTCTAATAAAACAGTAAATAATAAAACATCAAATAAAACAGTAAAAAAGAATAATGTTAGTGTTACTAGTAAGACAGTGAAAAAAAATAATACTAGTGTGGCAAAACAAACGGTAAAAAATAAAAAAATAGAAAAGCCAAAAGAAATGTCTTTAAAAAATGCAGAGGTCATGATAGACGCAGAGACAAAGGCAAAAATCAAAGAAGAAAAAAAGCATAATGTATTTAAAAATATTTCATATTCTTTGTGTGCATTTTCCATTTTATTTTTAATTTGTTATAGGTCTTCTTATATTAATGAATCTTTCAAAAGTGTCAATAAAATGAAAGCAGAACTTGAGACGATACAGACAACAAATGCGCAAATTGAATCAGAAATCCAAACGCAAACGGATTTATCTAATATTGAAACTTATGCAAAATATCAACTTGGAATGCAAAAACCAAAAGAGTCTCAGATACGAAAAGTTGTAACACAAAAAGAAGATAAGATTTCTACTCCTGTAGTGATTGCAGAGGAAGAGGAAACGAGCTTTTGGAAAAATCTTTTAAATGATTTGATGAATATTATAGATTGAAAATGATGAAAAGAGGCGGAGGGATTTAGGTTACTTCCGTCTTTTTCTTTTGAAATCGTGTTTGAGTTTTTTTATTTATGCATGTCTTTATTTGTAATTTGAATGATTGTAGACTAGTAATATATTTGATAATATGATAATATACTAGAAGAGATGTGAGGTGAGATTTTTTGGCAAAGACTAATATTGAAACGAAAAAGAGAATGACGGTTGTTTTAGTATTTTATATTATCATTATGTTTGTATTAATTGGCAGACTTTTTTTCTGGCAAATCGTGATGGGTAGTGAGATGCGTGAAGAGGCGTATACACAGCAAACCAAAAATAGAACGATTAGTCCAAAAAGAGGAATGATTTATGATAGAAATGGAGAGGTCCTTGCGGAAAGTATCACCGTGGAAACAATTAGTGTTACTCCTAAAAATATTAAGGCTGAAAATAAGGAAAAGACAGCAAAAGGACTTGCAGATATTCTTGATTTAGATTATGAGTCGATTCTTGCAAAAACAAAAAAGAATACGGCTGACGAAACTATTGCGAAGAAGTTAGATAAGAATGTTACGGATGAAGTGAGAAAATGGATAGCGGAAGAAAAAATTTCTGGTGTTAATATTTATGAAGATACGAAAAGATATTACCCAAATGGTTCTTTGCTTGCAAATGTTTTAGGATTTTGTGGTACGGATAACCAAGGGCTAGAAGGCATAGAAGTGCAGTATGAAAGTATACTAAAGGGTGTTCCGGGGCAGTTAATTGTTGGAACAGATGCCATTGGAAATGAACTTCCTTTAAATGATGAAAAATATATTCCATCAGAGGATGGGTTAAATTTGGTGTTGACAATTGATGAGATGATTCAGTATATTACGGAAAAATATTTGATGCAGGCAGTTTCTGATAATAATCCTGATTATGCTGCGTGTACCATTATGGAGCCTAAAACGGGGGATGTGCTTGCTATGGCGGTAGCTCCTACATTTGATCCAAATGATCCATTTTCCCCTAGTTTGGATAGTGTGAAGGCAAAATGGGATACATTGAGTTCTACAGAGAAAACAACTGCACTTCAAAATCAGTGGAGAAATAGGATTATCACGGATACCTTTGAACCTGGTTCGGTTTTTAAGACGGTTACTGCCGCTATTGCTCTAGAAGAAGGAATCGTGAAAGATGTTGATACAGTTAATTTTAATTGTAGTGGCTATCTAAAAATAGAGGGCTGGGATATGAAGTGTTGGAGGTATTATAATCCACATGGAAGACAGAGCCTAAGACAAGGCCTTATGAATTCTTGTAATCCGGTTTTTATGAGTATTGGACTTAGACTTGGAAAGCAAACATATTATGGATATTTGAATGCACTTGGCGTTTCCAAGAAGACGGGCATTGATTTGCCTGGTGAGGTAAATGGTATTATTCATACGATAGAGAATGTTACAGATTCTACCATTGCCTCAGCATCTTTTGGTCAAGGTTTTACATTAACACAGCTAAATATGTTAAATGTGATTTCTGTCTTTGGAAATGGTGGAACATTGATGCAACCAAGGATTGTGGCAAGAATCACAGACAAAGAGGGAAATATTGTTCAAGAGAATGAACCTACTATGGTGAAACAGGTTTTCTCAAAATCTACGGCAGATGCAGTGCTTGATATGATGACGAGTGTTGTATCGGATGGTACTGGTAGAAATGGTCAAGTAAAGGGGTACTATGTTGCTGGTAAGACTAGTACGGCGGAACAGGGCAGAGGTGCCAATAAAACATATTCGGCATCCTTTGTAGCGCTTGCTCCAGCATCAGATCCACAAGTTGCCATTATTTTGACCATAGCAAATCCTAAAGGATCACTTGGACATCAGGGTGGTGCCATTTGTGCACCAGTGGTTTCTAATATTCTTACCGAGGTTTTAGAATATATGGAAATTGAGAAAGATTATACATTGCAGGATAATACGGTAAAGGTTACAGTTCCTGATGTTACGAATAGAACAGTTGGAGAGGCTATCAGAATGCTAAATAGTGCCGGACTAAAATATAGTGTAGATTCTACAGACTTAAATGCGATTGTTACGGCTCAAATGCCTGTTGCTGGTGAAAAATTAGTGGAGAAATCAATGATTAAGTTATACATTGAAGGAAATGATGTACGTTTTAATACGATAGTACCAGATGTAAAAAATCTTGATATTGTTTCTGCTACCAAGAAACTTTCGGATGCAAATTTGAATATTAAGATATCAGGTAGTGGTATGTCAGTTCTTCAGGACCCTCCTGCAGGTACTAGTGTGGAGCAGGGAAGTGTTGTTAGGGTTGAGTTTAGAGCTGTGGGAATAGACGTTGAATAAAAAAGAAAGGTAGGATTATCATGAAGTTATTAGATGTAATTGGTAAGATTGAGGGAATCCAAGCTAGAGGAAATTTGAATTTGGAGATTAATGAGATTAGATGTGATTCTAGGTTGGTAGGCAGCGGAGATATGTTTGTTGCCATTGTTGGATTTAAAACAGATGGGCATAATTATGTGCAAATGGCAGTGGAAAAAGGAGCTACTGTTATTGCTGTTGAGGATGGACATTATGATATCACAACCATTCCTGAAAATATCGTTGTACTTGTAGCACCTGATACGAGAAAGCTTTTGGCACTTGCAGCATGCAATTATTATGGAAATCCATCTAGAGAATTTAAACTTGTTGGCGTTACTGGAACAAAGGGGAAAACTACTACCACTTATATGATAAAGAGTATTTTAGAGAAAGCCGGTAAGAAGGTTGGATTAATTGGAACAATTGCCAATATTATAGGAGATAAGGTTGTAGAATCTCAAAGAACCACGCCTGAAAGCATCGATTTGCAAAAAATGTTTCGAGAAATGGCAGATAGCAAGGTAGATGTGGTGGTGATGGAGGTGTCATCGCATTCCCTTGCCCTTGACAGAGTGTATGGTTGTGCGTTTGATATTGCTGTATTTACTAATTTAACACAGGATCATTTGGATTTTCATGGAACATTTGATAATTATTTAGCGGCTAAGGCAAAATTATTTACCATGGCAAAAGAGGGCTATGTAAACTGTGATGATATGTATGCCAAGAAACTGATGAATATGGCAACTTGCCCAATCACTACATATGGAATTGATAATAATCCATATGTTGCTGCTAGAGATATTATCATTACGAATAGTTATTCTGATTTTAAATTACCATTTAATAAAGTAATAGAAAGAATTAAGGTGGATATTCCGGGAAGGTTTACTGTTTATAATGCACTTGCTGCTATTTGTGTTTCTGTAAGGTTAGGAGCAGATTTTCAAAATATTATAGAGGGCTTAGAAAATATTAAAGTTCCAGGTAGGTCTGAAATTGTACCAACCACTAGAAACTTTACGGTGATGGTGGATTATGCACATTCTCCAGATAGTTTGGAGAATATCTTGAAAGCGGTAAAATCGTATACAAAAGGAAAAGTCATTTGTGTGTTTGGCTGTGGTGGAGATAGAGATAATGCAAAACGTCCTATGATGGGAGAGATTTCAGGAAAAATTGCTGGGTTTACTGTGATTACATCGGATAATCCACGTACGGAAAAGCCAGAGGAAATTGTAAAACAAATCGAAGTAGGAATCAAAAATACGAATGGAAAATATAAAGTGATTATTGATCGAAAAAAGGCGATTGAGTATGCCTTAAGGATGGCAGAAAGAAATGATTTAGTTTTAGTTGCTGGTAAAGGACATGAGACTTATCAAGAAATTAATGGAGAGAAGCACCATTTTGATGATAGAGAAGTAATTGCTGAGGCACTCTTACATCTTCCACCAGAAAAGATAGATAATAGAGGCGAAAAGAGAGGAACAAAAAATAGAAAGTAGAGGATAGAGGGAAAAATGATAGAAAAAGTCAAAAACATAGTTGCTGGTTCAACTGTAGAAACAGAAGCATTAATCATATCGTTTGTGGCTACGATTATTCTTGGTATGATTATTGTTCCGTTTTTAAAGAAACGTAAGATTGATCAGGTGATTCGAACGGATGGACCTAAAGAGCATTTAAAGAAGAATGGAACACCTACGATGGGCGGAATTATCATGTTAATTGTGATACTTATTGTGTCTGTGGGGGTTTCCTTTAAATATCCAAATGTTCTTCCGGTGGCACTGATTACGCTGGGATATGGTCTGATTGGATTTATTGATGATTTTATCAAGTTAATCTTAAAGAACCCAAAGGGATTGAAACCAAGTCTAAAAATGCTTGGACTGATTATTGTGGCTGTTGCGTTTGTGATTTATTTGGTACACATTGATTTTGGTACGGAAACGTTTATCCCTATTCTCAAGGAGTATGTGGTAATGCCAGTATGGCTATATATTCCTTTTGCGGTATTTGTGATACTGGCATGCACTAACAGTTTGAATTTGACAGATGGATTAGATGGGCTTGCAGCAGGTGTTACCGCAATTATCATGCTTTTCTTTGTAATTGTATCTATTTCTATGGAGAATAAGGATATGGCAGCATTTTCTGCCATTGTTGCGGGAACTACCATTGGATTTTTATTGTTTAACTTGCATCCGGCAAAAGTGTTTATGGGAGATACAGGTTCCCTTGCGCTTGGTGGTGCATTTTGTAGTGTTGCATTAATGTTAAAAATGCCATTTGTTTTGGTTATTGTGGCTGGTGTTTGTGTGATTGAGGCGATATCGGTTATCTTACAGGTGGTTTATTTTAAAGTGACTGATGGAAAGAGGCTTTTCAAAATGGCACCAATCCATCATCATTTTGAGCTTTCTGGAGTGCCAGAGGTGATTATTGTTCCAGCTTTTTGGGCTGTGACATTACTCCTTGCGATTGTTGGAGTATTCATCATTTAGGAGGTGGTAAATATAGTTGTCAATGATAATGCTACGGTAAAAGAAGAAGTAGCGATGACAAAAGTGAATAAATCACTTATCAAAAAGAAGAAGGCGAAAAAATTAGACATTGGCTTGCTTGTCACTATATTTATTTTGTTGTCACTTGGACTTATCATGGTTTTAAGTGCCAGTGCTCCAAGTGCGCTTACTTATGATGGAGATAGTTATTTTTATTTTAAGAGTCAATTAATTAATGCAGTTATTGGAATTGGTGGCATGATATTCTTTTCTTTTGTGGATTACAGATTGTATAACAAAGGGAAGATTCCGGTGATAGCACTTGGTGTTGCAATGGTGTTACTTGTATTAGTGCTTGTACCAGGAATTGGTGTTACGGTAAAAGGAGCAACTAGGTGGATTAGGTTAGGATTTACGTTTCAGCCTTCTGAAATTATGAAAATTGCCCTCATTGTGTTTTTAGCGTCAAGGCTTTCTAAAGATCCTAAGAAGAATAAAAAATTTTGGAAAGGTATTTTTCCAAACTTAATCGTGGTTGGTATTGTGTGTTTCTTGTTATATAAGGAACCTCATTATAGTGCCATTGGTATCATTGCCATTGTTTCGGCCATTATGATATTTGTGTCTGGTATGAGAATGGCGCAGATTATGCTTGCGGCACCACCGATTCTTGCAGTTGGGATTTTCTATTTGTTGCAAGACACTTATAGGGTGGAGAGGCTGGTAAGTTTCTTGGATCCTTGGAAGGATTTGCTTGATACTGGTTGGCAGGCGGTTCAATCGCTTTATGCGGTTGGGTCTGGTGGATTATTTGGCGTGGGTCTTGGCAACAGTACACAGAAATATATGTATATTCCAGAGCCTCATAATGATTTTATTTTTGCCATTTGGTCTGAAGAGGCTGGCTTCATTGGTGCGGTTGCCGTAATTATTCTTTTTGGAATCTTTATTTGGAGGGGAATTACCATTGCTATGAAGGCTCCAGATATGTTTGGAACTTTGCTTGCGGTGGGAATTACATCTCTTGTTGCGGTGCAGGCTCTGCTTAATATTGCAATTGTTTCTGCGTTATTCCCTGTAACGGGAATTCCACTTCCGTTCTTTAGTTTTGGAGGGACGGCGCTGATTATTTTGCTTTCGTCTTGCGGAGTGCTACTGAATGTTTCGAGAAATGGAGTGAAGTAGAGACGTCCATTTCATAAAAAGTTCCACGGGAACCCTTAGGTTTTACTCCCGTGGAACTTTTTTATTTTTTCTGCGATGCTTTCTGCATCTAAACCGTATATTTTTTCTATTTCTGCCGCGGTTCCGTGCCTTTATGAATTTGTCTGGATAAGCAATGAATATTCTTGATTCTAACTTTTCGTTTATGATTAAATCTTTTATGATACTTGCAAGGCCACCAGAAATGATGTTGTCTTCTATGGTGACTACTTTTTTTGTTTTTCGGATGGATTTTAAAATTGTATTTTTGTCTAATGGCTTTAAGAATCTTGCATTGATTACTTCTGCTTCCATATTTTGTGCTTTTAAGATGCTGGCAACTTCTAATGCAGTTCTCACTGTTTTTCCATATCCAATGATAGTAATATCTTTTCCTTTTTTCAAAATTTCTGCTTTTATGGATTGTAGAGGAAGTTTTATCTTTTGATTCTTGTTTTTGGTATCAGTACATTTTAATTGCTTTTCATATCCATCTCTAGGATATCTAATGGCAACTGGGCCATTGTAGGAAATAGCAAAGTCAAGCATTTCTGATAATTCATCACCATCTTTTGGTGCCATCATGACGATGTTTGGAATGTGTGATAGGAAAGATAAATCAAATATTCCTTGATGTGTTTCGCCATCCGCACCTACGATTCCAGCTCTATCAATGCAAAAGATGACATGTGCATTTTGCAGTGCTACATCATGAATGATTTCATCATAAGCACGCTGCAAGAATGTGGAATATACTGCAAATACAGGAATAAATCCACTAGATGCAAGACCTGATGCAAACGTGACGGCATGTTCTTCTGCAATGCCTACATCAAAAAATCTATCTGGGAAAGTCTTGCTAAATTCACAAAGACCTGTGCCATCAGGCATTGCAGCAGTAATAGCAACTATCTTTTCATTTTCTTTTGCTCTTTTGATAAGTTCTTCACCAAATCTTTTGGAATACGATTCTTGAGAATTTGATAGCGGAGTGCCTGTTTCTTTATCAAATTTTCCGATTCCATGGAAAAGGTTTGGATTTTGTTCTGCGGGAAGGTATCCTTTTCCTTTTTCCGTGATGACGTGTACTAAAACGGGTTTCTTGACATTTTTTGCCCTGTTTAATATCTTGATTAAATAATTTACATTATGCCCATCGATGGGACCAAGATAAGTAAAACCAAATTTCTCAAATAAAACACTATTTGGTAAAACAAGATGCCTAATTCCATTTTTAATTGCTTCTATGAGATGCATGATATGTTTTCCAAGGAATGGAATATGATCTAAAAATGTTCTTATTTTTTTCTTACTCTTGGTATAAAAGTTATTAGAACGTACCTTGTTTAAATATAAAGATAGGTTACCAACACTAGGGGAGATAGACATTTGATTATCATTTAAGATGACAATTAAGTTTGTCTTATCAATGCTAGCATTATTGAGTGCCTCCAGTGCCAAGCCACCTGTTAATGCCCCATCTCCAATGACTGCAATAGCATAATTATCTTTGCCCGAAAGTTTATTTGCCGTAGCAATTCCGAGTGCTGTTGAAATAGAAGTACTGCTATGCCCGGTGCTAAATGGGTCATGGATACTTTCATCACTTCTTGGAAAACCACTGATGCCATTTAATTGTCTTAAAGTACCAAAATCCCTAGCTCTTCCCGTTAATATTTTATGCACATAACACTGATGTCCCACATCAAAAATAATTTTATCTTCTGGGGAATGGAAAACATGATGGATTGCCATGGTAAGTTCCACTACTCCTAAGTTTGGAGCCAAGTGGCCTCCTGTTTTTGAAACATAATCTATGAGAAATTCCCTAATCTCCTTTGCAAGAGCAGGGTAATCTTTTTTTTCTATTTTTTTAAAATCTTCTAGAGTATTGATTTTGTCAATAAAATCATAACTCTTATTGTCTAACATAAATACCACCGCGAGTATTATAACATAATTTTTGAAATTATGCAAACTAATAAAAAAGGGAAACAGATAGGGGACGGAGGAAAACGTGTTTCCTTGACCGATTGTTTGGAAAAGAAATAGAATTCTTGTTGTGCGGATGTTCTTTTTGTTATATACTAAGCGTACAAATTGGAAGAGTTGAAAGAAGAATTGGGAAATTTTTTGGGGAAAAATAGAGATGATGATACAGAGAGCATGGGTGGTGAAATGTTAGTTGAGTAAGGATTTTGTGCATTTGCATGTGCATACGGAATATAGTTTGCTAGATGGTGCAAACCGTATTAAGGAGCTTCCAAAAAGAGTAAAAGAGCTTGGCATGAGTGCGTGTGCTATTACGGACCATGGGGTGATGTATGGTGCAGTGGAGTTTTATAAAGAGTGTAAAAAGCAGGGGATTAAGCCAATTATTGGTGTGGAGGCTTATGTTGCTCCACGCTCAAGACTAAACAAAGAACCCGGCATCGATGAAAAACCTGGGCATTTAATACTACTTGCTAAGAATAATGAGGGATACAAGAATTTGATAAAACTTGTTTCTCTTTCTTTTACAGAAGGGTATTATTATAAGCCTAGAATTGATATGGAGATTTTAAGGAAGTATCATGAGGGATTAATTTGTAGTAGTGCTTGCCTTGCAGGTTTTATTAATAGGGCGCTTCTA
>JAFUGC010000016.1 GCA_017469565.1 Clostridia bacterium
AAAAAATGTTCAACATCGAGGAAGGAAAATCTTTTTCGTATGATGGCTCTTTATCAATTGAAGGTTACAGAGCTGTGGAAGTCAAATGGGAAAATCATTACAGTACAACGGTGGACCTTGTAAACTTTATTAGGGTTAGTGATGTGAGTTCGAATGAAGTTTTTAAGGTAATCTATGAGCGTAATTCCCTAGAACCTCAACCAGAGCCTGAACTTGAACAGGAAGAACCTGAGAGGGAAGCGTCTAAGCAGGAAGAACCAGAGCAAGAAGAACCTGAACAAGAAGAATCTAAGCAGGAAGAGTCTGAACAAAAAGAACCTGAACAGGAAAATTATGAAGATGAAGATGAGAACCTCATTCTTCAAAGTTTTCTGGTAGTTGATGAAGAGGATGAAGAACTCGAACACTTTGAGGATATTATTGAAGTAGACGGAGAATTGGATGCTGAAGAGTTTGAAGATTCTGAAGATATTCTCGAGGAAGACGAGAATCTTGAAGAAGAGGAACTTGAAGAGCCTGATGAGGAAGAGTATGACATTGTTTATGCTGTGAGTTATCGGTATAAAGAAGGGACTCATGTTCCAGAAGATTGCAATATCTTGCCAGTAACTTTTCTTTATTCAGACCTGAGTGAAATTAATTTGCTTGAGGTGAGCAGTCAGCTAGAGCCGTGGTACAATTTCAGTGGATGGGTCATTGCAGCTAATGCTGAACATGGAGAACTCAATGCATCCTTTGAAAATTATGAGAAGTATGGTCCCAATATTGTACTGGAAGGGTACTTTACTCAGGCAGAATACTACTTTGATTTAGTCAATTCTTATTCTCAAGATGCAGTATTCAACTCTGGAGCAGTAAAGTGGAATGCTATACACAGTTGCTACGAACTGGATGCTACTCAAAGTGTGTGGAAAGTTGAGCCAATGATTACATGCACTGTCAGCAATAAGGGGAGCAAACCTGTGAAAGTAGTACTTACCAATACTGGGGAGAACGAGATTCTTTTTTCTGATGAGACTTCTCATGTAGTTGAGGCAAACTCAGTTGCTACGCTTACATTTAAACTTGGCAATGGATTATCTGTAGATAGCCAGAAACTAAGCAGTTTAGTTGCTACGATGCAGTTTCAAACGGGGTGGAATTGCTCATTTGAAATTGTTGTTTCGGCTTATGAACAGTAAACTAATTTACAAACACTCTGAAAGGCAGTTGCTTTTCGGAGTGTTTTTCTTTTGTTCTATTTTATTTGATGCGTTTTTGATACAGAATGTGTGATACAATACTTATGAAAGAAATTTGTGGTATAATAAACTTGTAAAAGTTATATTATATATTAATAATAAGAGGAGGAGAATGTATGGAGTACAAAATTGTGGGACAAACAGTGCCAGTTGTGGAGGTAACACTAAACAAGGGAGAAACCATTTACACACAATCGGGTGGGATGGCTTATCAGAGTGAAGGCATTGCCATGAAGACAAATGCACGTGGAGGTATGATGAAGAGTCTTGGAAGAATGTTTTCAGGAGAATCCATGTTTATGGCAAATTATACTGCAGAAAAAGATGGCGCTATGGTTGCTTTTGCATCAACCGTTCCTGGAGCAGTAGTTCCAGTGGATTTGAGCAAAATGCCAAATGGTATTACACTTCAAAAGGGAGCTTTCCTTTGTGCAGAAGATAGCGTCAATACTAGTGTTACATGGACCAAAAAATTGGGAGCTGGTTTATTTGGAGGAGAAGGATTTATTCTTCAAAAAGCAGAAGGAACAGGAATGCTCTTTTTAGAAGTGGATGGAGATATCATCGAAAAAGATCTTGCTGCTGGAGAAGTCCTTAAGGTGGATACAGGAAATGTAGTAGCATTTGATCCTAGTGTTACTTATGATATTGAAACAGTAAAAGGTCTTGGTAATATCTTTCTTGGAGGAGAAGGATTATTCCTAACTAAACTTGTTGGACCGGGGAAAGTAATGCTTCAATCACAAAATTTTGGAGAGTTTATTGGAAAGATTGTTCCTCATATTCCAAGTTCAAATTAATGAGGGGAGGAAGAAAAATGAATATCAAAAATAGCATTGTTTCCATCATAGTTGGAGCCGTCTTTTTAGCATTGGGCATTTTCATGTTGAATCAAAGTAATGCATTAAAAGAAAGATGTACGGAGGAAGCATCGGGAACGGTTGTGCAAATGGTAGAAGAAATCAGTAGTGATCCAGATTCTACCGATTATACATACTATCCAGTGGTTGAATATCAAGCAGGGGATCAAACCGTGTCAAAAAAAAGTAGTATCGGATCCAATCCCTCTCCATATCAGGTGGGAGATAAAGTAGAAGTATTATATAATCCTGATGAAGTAGAAGAATTTATCATAGTGGGAGAAGATACAGGAAAAATTTTTCAAATTATATTCATTGTCATTGGTGCAGTGATATTAGTGGTTAGTTTAGGTAAGATTTTATTAGCGGTATTCTTTTCTTTGAAAAAATAAATAAGATTTTGAATCGTATCAAATAAGGGGGAGTTATAATGAAAAAAGTAATTTTAGGAATTTTAACTGTGTTAGCACTTGCAAGTTTAGTAGGTTGCGGTAACAAAGAAGAAGGAAATCCTTCTTTAGAAAATGATAACAATGAAGTAATCGAAACAGTAAACGAGAATGTGGAACAAGAGGTTCCAAAGAGTGAGCAAACAGGTACAGCAGGGAGTAACATTCCGCTAAAAGATAATCCTGAAGAGGCAGAGTATCAAATAAAAGTTGCTATGCAATATTTATTGGAAGAGACGTATGGTGATGAAGTGTATGATGCAAGAATTTATGTAGAAAAAATTTACACAGCTGAGGAAGAAGAAGCGGATGAAGTATTAAGCACATACGAGTTAGGACCAGATGAAGTTGCGTTTTCTGTAAGATATGAATTAAAACTTGCACCAGAAGTAGAAGACATCATGAAATTTACCGCTGCAACAGGTGAGTATGATGAAGAGAGCGGCTGGGTAAAAGAAAAATATAATATTGGTATCTTAAGACCAAACCCAGAAGGAGAGCCAGCATATATTATCACTAATTTTGGAACAGGTTGGTAAAACGTCAAAAACGTCAAACAGGGACATTCTTTTTCGTCAAATAGGGACGCTCTTTTTTGACGTAACATAATTAATAATGCTTTTGGGGATGCTTTTGGGGACACTTACCTTTTGCATCAAATTTCAAATGCTTTTGGGGACACTTACCTTTTGCATCAAATTTCAAATGCTTTTGGGGACACTTACTTTTTGCATCAAAAATTTCAAATATGCAGAAGGTAGGTGTCCCCAATTGCATCCCCAATTGCATGCAGAAGATAAGTGCCCCAATTTGCGTTCGACTGTATACAAAAAATATTGACATAATTCATAAATTGTGATAAGTTATTAGGCAAGAAAATAAAATTGCTTATACTTCAACAAAAATATGATGAAGGGGCGGTAAACAACATTTCTTAGGAAATGTTTGTTTATATATTATTACTTATCTGTGTGGCGCACGAGAGGGGGAGTGCTACAAACCGGCATCTTTAAATTATTATAGGGGTATTTAATTTCTGTATACTATCATTTTAATCATTTTAATCCTTAATTAATAATCAGTATGTTTGTTATAGCTACTCATATTTGTTTTAGAGAACTCAATGATAGATGTTTTTAAATTACTATATAAAAAATTAAACAATTCTTGATAACAAATATAAAAATACTCAACCTACAAGGAGGTTGCTGATATGAGTTACTACAACGCTGCTGGGTATGATGAATACGGCTACGATAAGTATGGCCGTGATGCTGCGGGCTTCGACCGTGATGGTTATGACAAATACGGTCGCGATGCGAGAGGTTTTGACCGTGATGGTTATGACAGATATGGTCGTGATGCAGAGGGTTTTGACAAGAATGGCTTTGACGTCTATGGTCGTGACGCTCAGGGATATGATAAATACGGTTTTGATAGGTATGGCCGTACCCGCCAAGAAAATGGAGACTAAGTAATAGTGAAGAGGGCTTTGTGTATACAGAGCCCTCTTTTTGTGCTGCTTTTGGTGATGCTTTTGGGGACACCTACCTTTTGCATCAAAAATTTCAAATGTGCAAAAGGTAGGTGTCCCCAAAAGCACGTCAAAAAAGAACGTCCCCTTTTGACGCCCTTTTGACGGACGAAAATGACGAAAATTGTCGTCCCCTTTTGACGGAATCTTTTGATGAAAAATATTGCATATTTTTGCTAAATTCAGGAGATATTACCTTTTAGGAAATATAGCTAAAAGGAGGATTTTTATATGCAAGTAAAAGATTTGATGTCAAAAGATATGGTTTTTGCAAGTCCAAGTTCTACGGTGTTTGATGTAGCAAAAATGATGAAAAATCATAATATAGGGTGTGTGCCAGTTGTGGCAGATGGAGAGAAAGTGCTAGGAGTGGTAACAGATAGAGATATTGTACTGAATATTGCAAAATATAATTTGGATACTACTAGGACTCTTGCCAGTACCATTATGTCAGATAGAGTATTTAGCGTTAGACCGGGGGCAGATATTGAGGATGCACTTGCCCTAATGAAAAAACAGCAAATCAGGAGACTTCCTGTCATAGAAGATGAATGTCTTATGGGGATGATATCGATTGGTGATATTGCGGTAACGAATGATTATTCCATGGAAACAAGTGAGACACTTACCGAAATTTCAAAACCGGCCGAGCTGGAAAGATGATGAATGAGTGATGAGCAATGAGTGCAGAGTGATAGTTTCAAGTGTTTTATAAATATGTACCAGTTAATTGATATTTCTTCTTGTTTTTCTCAGCATCTTGTGTAAAAAAATTATTAGTATTTTGGAAAATATTGAAAGGATGTAACACATGGGAGAAAAAACAAAAAATAAAAAATTAATCGTTTTAGAAAAAGTCGGAATATTTGTTGGTACCTTGATACTAGTATTTTTCGTTTTTAGGTTTGCAATTTTCTTTATGCCTTTTTTAATTGCAGGAGTATTGGCATTGATAATAGAACCGTTAATCAAATTTTGTATGAACAAGCTAAAACTTAGCAGGCGCGTGAGTAGCTTTATTGTTGTTTCCATTACCATTGTATTATTGATATTTTTAGTTATATGGGGTGGAAGCCGTTTGGTGGCGGAGTTGATGAAATTTACCAGTAATATTGCTCCCGCCATAACAGCAGCAACAGAGTTTATTGATAGGGTGTCAAATGCTGCTAAGGGACAGTTTGAGGGAGTGTCAGATCAGGTGATATCGTCTTTGCAAAATTCAGTAATCGATTTTATTGGGCAGCTTGGAACGTATGTAGGAGCGCTAGCATCGTCTGCCTTGAAAGTGATTTTATCTTTACCAACGGTGCTTGTTAATGTTATCATTACTATTCTTGCGTTAATCTTTTTCACAAAGGATAGAATCTATGTGATTGATTTGTTGGAATATCACTTTCCAAAAACATGGATAAACAATTCATTGAAAGTTTTGAAAGAAGTGGGAAGTAGTATAGGTGGCTATATCAAGGTATATTTGAAGATAATGGTTGTTACATTTGCAGAGCTATTTTTGGCATTTAATATTTTTAATTGGATTGGACTTGATGTGCCGTATCCATTTGCATTAGCACTTTTGATTTCTTTTGTAGATATCTTACCAATCCTTGGCGTTGGAACTGTTTTGAATCCTTGGGCACTTTGTATGTTAATTGTGGGAAATTACAAATTTGCAATCGCACTATTTATTACCTACATTATCATCTTCTGTGTAAGACAGTTCCTTGAGCCAAAATTGGTTAGCAATCAGTTTGGAATTCATCCAATCATTACATTAATGGCAATGTATGCAGGCTTTAGATTTATGGGTATTACCGGTCTTATTGCTGGACCAATTATTTTAATGGTACTAAGATGCATCTTTGCACCACAGATTGAAAAAGGATTGTTTAAAGAAATTTTTGATGAAAAATAACGTTAAAAGAACGGAGGCAACAAGTAGGGGGGTAACAGGTAGGGGACGGAGGAAAAAGTGTTACCTTTAGAGTAACACTTTTTCCTCCGTCCCCTACCTGTTACCCCCTACTTGTTACCTCCGTTCTTTTTGGCGAAAATCCTTAATTTTTACCTCTCAGGTGGTAATACAAAGATATCGTTTGGAGTGTTGATTCTTTTTATATGATTTACTTTTATGATAGGCATTGCTCCATGGTAATCTCCGACTGTGAAAATTCCTTCTACTTGAACCCATTCATTGCTTTCAAAATTCATGGCATCATCATATTCATATAAAAAACCTACAATTCTGGATTCATGGTTGCCAACTAGCATATCTCTGGCCACCACAAATTGATTTTCTTTAAAGTCTTGTGCCCTGAAAATATATCCATTAGAAATGATTTTTTTATTGAGAAAGGAGTAGGGGTCTTCATGACTTTCCTTTAATATGGTGGTGAAGTTTTCTGTGTTCATGATAACGGTGTCAGCACTAAAACATTTTAGTGCAATAAGGCATAACAAGGCAATCAGTAAAATAGCAAGCAATATATAGAGGATATTTTGTTTGGTAATGTTAAATATTTTCATAGGATGGACCTCCTTTGGTAAATCCTATGAGGATTCTTATCATAATATGTGTTAAACTTGGAACAAAAAGACATCTTCTTTTGCTCTTTTGTTCTTTTTTACAATTTGGTTAACGTAATGTTGCAATTTGTTTACAAATAATTCTATTTATGGTAACTACCACAAAACCATGTTACAATAGATTAAAGTAACATAATATGGTGGTGATTCTATGAAGAGAAAATTTTATTCAATGATTAATTTTATCGTGATGTTTATTTTTATTTCCACTATTTTCTGTAGCACTGCAGTCGCAGCAACTTTCAAAGATTTATCAACTTCACATTGGGCGTACAAGTATATTACAGCTTTAACGAATAATCATGTCATTAATGGCTATACGGATGGCACTTTTAAGCCAGAGGGAACAATAACAAATGCGGAATTTATTAAACTTGTAGTAATGGCAGCGCTTCCTGACTGGATCGATATTGAAGATGCAGAGTCAAATTTGAACCATTGGGCAGGAAAATATATTTGGATTGCAGAAAGATATGGAGTAATTTCCAGCGGAAGCATTCAGTTATCTAATATTGATAATCCTATCACGAGAATCGAGATGGTTAGGATTATTTCGCGTGCTGACATTTCTATGAAAGGAAGTAGCATGGCATCGAATGAAAAAGTAAAATTTAATGATGTACTTTCACTCAATAATGATGACTTACTTTTACTCAAACATGCCGTGAGTAAAGGTCTCATTACCGGTTACACAGATAACACGTTTAAACCTTATCACAATATGAGCAGAGCAGAGGCGGCAACGATGATATATCGTTTTCAAAATTAGGGGGTGAGGCGCATGGTAAAAAATAATGGATACAAAATTCTGACAATATTGGTATTATTCTTATTTGTTGGAATTTCTTTTGGGATGATGAATGTGACAATCCTTTCTTCTAAGAGTTACGCTGTTATTGATGCAGCCGGTGGCGGCGGTGGCCGGTAGTGGTGGCCGGCACTGCTGGAAGTACTACCACCAAGAAATGCACACATACTGTTTATACTTCCCTTGATAAATCAACTTATCATTATACAAAATGTGATATCTGTGGAAAGTATAAATCTAGACAAAAACATTCTTTCCAATATGCAAAGTATAGCACGTTCTATCACAAAGTAACTTGCAGCAATTCTAGTTGCAGTTATTTGGCATATAAGAGTCATGCAAACTTGAGTGATGTGTCGCTTACGAAAGGAGAAAAAGTAGCAGGCACAACATATGGTTCTGTTTCAGATTTGGATACCTATCATAAATTGGTTTGTGATGATTGTGGAGAAAAAACTGGTGTTTCCGAGCATGTGTGGACGGGTGGAGACACAAGTGCCCATAAATGCTCTGGATGCGGATATGTACATAGTAAAGCAAACGATGCCACAAAGGGACGCCATTATTTTGATATTGAAAAAATTAATATAGCTGGAAATGTTGCTCCATGTGCGGTTTGTGGGGAATACTTGACACTAGAATATGCCAAAAGTTCCGTGCTTTCTAAACTTCCTAAAAAAGAAGAATACACGATGGTTGGAAATCCAAATCCAATGAAAGAAGTAAAGTTAGACACAGATCAAAAGATTGTTACTAATTTCATGCCAATCAATGAAGCTGGTACAGTGATACCACTAGATGAGAATGCATTGAAAGTAAGGCTATATACGCACGGAAATTATTTCAATCACTATGCAAAATTAAATAATAATCTTTCGGATATTGCAGAAAAAGTAAATTATTTCAAAAATAATCATGTGGCAGAGTTTATTACCAATAAAGTAAATGAACTAGGGGTATTAGGAACACATGATGAATCAACGATTAATCGAATTGTTGATGAAGTGAAAAAAGAAGTACAGGAGGAAGATTCTTTTAACTTTATTGATGCAGCCTTAGTAAGCTATGTGATTTCACAGCTTGGAGATTTTGCCATAGATTCTATCAATAAGCCAT
>JAFUGC010000033.1 GCA_017469565.1 Clostridia bacterium
AAATAGAGGCGGAAAAAGAAAAATTAATTGATGCAAAAATAGAACTTGCAATGCTAAAAGATAAGGCAAAGGATTTGATTGCAAAATTTACAGATGATATCACAAAATTACAGTAGGTATATTATTTCAAATCACCTAATAAATTATATTAGGTGATTTGAAAATGTTAAAGATAAAAGTATTCTCAGTAAGACAAGCAATGAATAGTTTGGCATATGGCTTGATAATATTATTATTAATTGTTTTTGCCTTTTTTGTCATACTATCAGCATTATATATTTTAGAAAGAGAATTAAAAGATAATTTCATTGATCATACAGATACAATTATGGAGCAAGCCTTTTCGAATAAAAAGTTGGCAAGTAGAATTTTAGAAACTGAACTTTCTGTCATATCCATAGTAGGTGGTTCTAACATGGAAAAAGAAGAATATGCAAATACATGGGATGTTGACAAATCCAATCAGTTGTACCATATACCACAGGAGAGTTCTGGTATTTCTGAAACGGCAGTGAACGATGAGATAGAAATAGAAGAAACTAAACTTTCGGATTATCAAATTCCAGAAAAATATCAAGTGGAACAACAGAAAAATGGAAATATTATTGTTGGAAAGGCAAAGATTATTAATTATAGTAATTTAAATATAGACTTAGAGGAGTTAGCAAAGCCTGCTTCATTAAGTTTGAATGAAGATACAAGTTTTTTAATCTTTCATACTCATACTACAGAAAGCTATACAGTGCCTGGTGTTTCTGACATTACAAATTATAGAACAACAAATGAAAAATATAACATGGTAACTGTGGGAAATGCTTTGCATGATGGACTGTCATCAAAGGGATTCTATTATTGTGTGCATGATACCAAATTACATGATTATCCCAATTATAATGGTGCATACAAAGCATCGCTTGAGACGGTTCAAGATTATCTGAAACAGCGTCATTATGATTTTGTGTTAGACATCCACAGAGACGCTCTATCAAGCAATTATGGATTTCGTCCAACTGTAGAAATCAATGGGGATAGGGCTGCAAAGATTATGTTTGTCATCGGTACGAATGGCTCTGGACTCAATCATGAAAATTGGATGAAAAATTTAAAACTTGCATTACTGATTCAGAACCGTGCAGAAGAAATGTATCCAGGTTTTTTTAGAGATTTGACACTTAGTAGCTCCAGATATAACCAACATGTATCAGAGGGAGCGTTTATTATAGAGGTTGGGGCAACTGGTAATACCTTAGAGGAAGCAAGAAATGCAATGAAATATTTATCTAACGTATTTGCGTCATTTAAGTAAAATTCAAAAGAAAAAGGTGAGAGGATATGAAAATTAATTTAAAGAATTCTTCTATTAATAGTGAAGAATTAGAATCATGTTCAAGAATTATTAGGGTGGCACATGAAAAACTTCATTTAAAAACAGGGGCAGGTTCTGATTTCCTAGGTTGGGTTAATTTAAAAATAGAAAAGTCTGAACTTGAAAAAATAAAATGTGCTGCGAAAAGGATAAGAGAAAAATCAGACATCTTAATCGTGATTGGTATTGGTGGCTCTTATCTTGGGGCAAGAGCTGTGATTGATGCTTTGTCACATAACTTTTATCCGAAAAATGTTATTTTTGCCGGAAATAATTTGAGTCCAGATTATTTAAATGATTTATTAGATTATGTCTCAACGAAGAGTATTACTTTAAATGTGATTTCAAAATCAGGAACTACCACGGAGCCAGCCATCGCGTTTAAAGTATTGCGTGATTATATGGAAAAAAGATATGGAAAAGAAGAAACAAAAGAAAGAATCTTTGTTACTACTGATAAAGAAAAGGGTGTCTTAAAAGAAATTTCAGATCAAAATGGCTATGAAACATTTGTGGTGCCTGATGATGTGGGAGGAAGATATTCAGTTTTTACTGCGGTTGGATTATTGCCAATTGCAGCTGCTGGCATTGATATCGATAAAATTCTTTCTGGTGTATATGATGCCGAGGAAGAGTTTAAAGAGTTAGAAAAAAATCCTTGTTATGAATATGCAGCGGCTAGAAATATTTTGTATAGTAAGGGAAAGAAGATTGAATTATTAGTAAATTACGAACCAAAACTTCATTATATTTCAGAATGGTGGAAACAGTTATTTGGAGAAAGTGAAGGAAAAGAGGGAAAGGGGATATTCCCAGCAAGTGTTGATAATACCACGGATTTACACTCTATGGGACAGTATATACAAGAAGGAGAAAGATCCCTTTTTGAAACAGTCATTAATATCAGAGAGGCTTATAGAGATATTGAATTTTCTGTACCGGAAGATTCTATCGATCAATTACAGTATTTAAATGGACAAACAATGAATGAAGTAAATCATAAAGCTATGAAGGGAACAGTGATTGCTCATACAGAAGGCAATGTTCCTAATATCATGATAGAAATAGATAGATTAGATGAATATAACATTGGAAAGTTATTATATTTCTTTGAAAAAGCATGTGGAATTAGTGGATATTTATTAGATGTGAATCCATTCAATCAACCAGGAGTTGAGGCATATAAGAAAGAGATGTTTAGGCTTTTAGGAAAGTGAGGAGCAAAGAAACATGTCAAAGTATTTCAATGATGCAATTATAGGAAATTCGAAAATACTTGCTTCCTTAACCAATAAGGGAGAACTTATGAGACTATATTATCCAAGCATTGACTATTTCCAAAATATTGATAAAAACCAAATAGGAATTGTGAAGGATAACCGAATCTTATGGCTTCATGATGCTAATCAAAAAAGTCAATATTATGAGGGAAATATTGTTTATACAGAGTTATTTACGGATGAATATGAAATACTACAAAGAGATTATGTATTGCCAAACAAGAATATATTAGTGCGTACTTTTCAGTTTAATAAACAACTAAATCTTTTTGTGTATTCCAAGCTCAATTCCGATGTCAATAAGAAAGTCTCAAGCATGGTTGTGGATAATACTTTAATTCAGTATTGTCAAGAGATGTATATGGCCACGCTTTCCTCTTTACCTATTGCAAAATACCAGATTAATAATTCAAAGTATGCTTTAGAAAATGGAAATTTATACTCAGAAGATTATATTGGAATGTCTGAGGATTCTGCTATTTTATATAGTAATACGGATCAGATTACATTATATATTGCTCTTGAAAATAATTTAAATGGTATGTTAAAGACAATTGAATGGTGTAAGAAACAGCAAGAAAATATCCTTTATGAACGTACGAAAAAGTACTGGAATGATTATTTGAAAAAATTTGAAAATAATATTGTTTTTCAGAATATCAATAGGATTAAAGAAAAAGAAATTATGACAAGAAGCATTTTGATGTATGCTCTTGTGACCAATAAAGATACTGGTGCCGTGCTTGCAAGTCCAGATGTGGATGAAACATTTGACAAATGTGGAAGATATGGCTATTGCTGGCCCCGTGATGCATTATTTATCAATACTTCACTGAATATATTAGGGCTATCCAAGATAACAGATAAGTTTTATCATGTATGGGCGAGAAAGGCTCAATTGAAGTCTGGTTTGTTTGAACAAAGATATTACTCCAGCGGTGAACTTGCTCCATCATGGGGAATCCAAATCGATGAGACCGCCGCCATGTTAATTGGTATATACCAAAATAAAAAATATAAGAGCTTGGAAACGGTGATTGTGCCCGCTATTACTGGTTTACTGAATTTTATTGATGGGGATTATTTGTCAAGAGAATGCTTTGACATTTGGGAAGAAAGAAAAGGGAAACATCTTTATTCGACTGCAAGTATTTATGAAGGATTACAGCTAGGCAAAAAAATGTTAGAAGCAATTGATAAGGAAAAATATAAAAGCACTATTTTAGAAATAGAAAAAACATTATTGCATGTTAAGGATGCCATTTTTAGAAATTTTATTGAGGCGGGTTCCTTAAAGCGTAGCACAGATAATAATCAAACAGATATTTCTCTGTTATCACTTGCCGTTCCATTTCATATTTTGGATGCAGATGATGTGATTATCAAAAATACTGTTCAAAAAATTGAAAATGACTTAAGTCTCCCAAATGGAGGCTATGCTAGGTATCAGTGGGATAACTATATAGGAGGGAATGCTTGGATTATCTCTTCGCTTTGGCTTGCCCTTTACTATATTAAAGTAGAAAATTATGAAAGAGCCAGGGAACTTTTTGATTGGGTAACAAATCATGCAGATAATTTAGGATTCTTAGCAGAACAAATTGATTCCAAGGGAGATAATGTTGCATGGATAAAACAGCTTTCTTGGTCGCATGCAATGTACATCATTGTAAAGTCAAAATTAAAATAGATTTTGTAGTAATTGAGAAAGGAATTTAATGAATGCCAAAAAATCAGATAATATATGTATGTAGTCAATGTGGAAATGAATCTCCTAAATGGCTTGGAAAGTGTCCCGCTTGCGGGAGTTGGAACACCTATTATGAAGAAAAGATAGTTAAAGAAAAAGGAACAGCCGAAAGAAAAAATATCACTTCACAAATTGTGAAACTGTCCGAAGTGCCTAAGTCTGAAGGAAAGGAAAGAGTTAAGACAGGCTATGATGAACTAGATAGAGTGCTTGGGGGTGGTTTGGTTCCTGGCTCACTGATTTTGCTAGGTGGAGAACCAGGCATTGGAAAGTCTACATTGATACTGCAAATATGTGATAAGGTGAAATTTGAGTCCGGTCCCACTTTATATATCTCAGGTGAGGAATCAGGTACACAAATTAGTCTTAGGGCAGAAAGATTGAAAATCAATAATGATAATATTATGTTCTTAGGAGAGGCAAATATTGAACTCATTGAAGAGGCTATCAATGACAAAAAGCCTGCCTTTATTATCATCGATTCTATTCAGACAATGTACAGTAGTGATATTCCTGCGGCACCAGGAAGTGTTAGCCAAGTGAGAGAAATTACTGCTAAGATTATGAAAATATGTAAGCAAAAAGCAATTACAACAGTTATTATAGGACATGTGACAAAGGATGGAACGATTGCAGGACCAAGAGTTTTGGAACATATGGTTGATACAGTCTTATATTTGGAGGGAGAAAGATATTTTTCCTATCGCATGCTTAGAGGGGTAAAAAATAGATTTGGTTCTACGAATGAGGTAGGTCTTTTTGAGATGCGTGAAGAAGGTATGGTGGAAGTAACTAATCCTTCAGAACTTTTAATATCGGAAAGAGACGGAAACCCTGCCGGTTCTGTTATTGTTGCCACTTTAGAAGGAACTAGGTCCATGTTAATAGAGCTGCAAGCACTTGTTGCCAGAACTGCATTTGGTCTTCCAAGAAGAACGGGACAAGGAGTCGAATATAATAGGTTAGTACTTTTAATTGCTGTGCTTGAAAAAAAGTTGGGAATGCAATTGTCGGATCAAGATGCGTATGTCAATGTGGTTGGTGGAATGAGACTTGACGAACCGGCCGCAGATCTTGGAATTGCGCTTGCGGTTGTATCAAGTTTTAAAAATATTCCCCTTCCAAAAGATTTGGTGGCTATAGGGGAAATTGGATTAACAGGGGAAGTACGAGTTGTGAATTCGATTGAAAAAAGAATTAAGGAAGCTGAAAAACTAGGGTTTAAAACTTGTTTAATTCCGCAAAATAATAAGAAACAATTGAAATATAAAGGAAATATCAATATAATAGGTGTTGCGAATGTGAACGAGGCAATGAAGACATGTAACTTAAAATAGAGCAAGACTTGGAGGTAGTACAATGAGAAATGAACCAGGAAAGAATATGGAGCTTATTCAAATGCTAAAAATGATAGCCCCGGGCACAAACTTGCGCGAAGGGCTTGATAATATTTTGAAGGCTAAAACAGGAGCATTAATTGTCATTAGTGACTCTCCTGATGTCATGAAACTTGCTGATGGCGGGTTTAAGATTAATGAGGATTATTCACCTGCTAAGATATATGAACTTGCTAAGATGGACGGAGCAATTGTTTTAAGTGGGGATGCTAAAAAAATTATTCTTGCAAATACACAGCTTATTCCAGATTCATCTATTGTAACTGTTGAAACGGGAACAAGGCATAGAAGTGGAGAAAGAGTTGCAAAACAGACAAAGGAACTAGTTGTCAGCATTTCTCAAAGAAGAAACATTATCACTTTATTTAAAGGGAATACGCGTTATGTGATTCAAGATAGCGTAAAGGTTTTGGCAAGAGCAAATCAGGCAATGCAAACACTAGAAAAATATAAGGTAGCGTTCGATGATATCATATCTGTCATCAATGAGTTTGAGTTTGATGATGTTGTCACACTACAAAACGTTGTGACGGCTATTCAAAGAGCGGAATTGTGTATGAAAGTGGTATCAGAGATTGATAGTTATATTATTGAACTTGGTGATGAGGGAAGATTGCTAGAGCTTCAGTTAACTGAGTTATCAAAAGCCGTGGATGAAGAGGAAAAACTGTTAATCAAGGATTATTTGGTAGATCCTCTCACAACAGATAGTGTGATTGAATCTATTTCTAGCTTATCAAGAAGCGAATTAATGGATTTTAACTTGATTGCTAGAAAATTAGGATATGAAACAGATAAGTCATTAGAAGATATTGAAGTGCCATCAAGAGGCTTTAGACAGCTTACTAAGATTCCAAAGACACCAATTGGAATTATAGAAAAGATGAACAAAACTTTAGGTGACTTCCAGCATATCATCATGGCCACGATTGAGGAGCTAGATGATGTGGAAGGCATTGGAGAAATTCGTGCAAAGAATATTAAACAGGGAATTAAAAGGATGCATGAGCAAGTAATATATGACTCAAAATTCTATAGATAATAGCGTTTTTGCAAGATTTTTATCAAATTTATTTTTAAATTGGTTTACTAAATTCTTTGACTTTTGGAATTATTTGTGATATAATACATTCGTACCACGGAGGAAAACCTTGGAAAAATTCCTCTATTACGTATATATTTGTTTAAGGGTTAGGAAGTGATATGTAATGTTTAAAGTCGGAGACAAAATAGTTTATCCTATGCACGGTGCAGGAACAATTGAGTCAATTGAAGAAAAAGAAATTTTAGGTGAAAAACAAAAATATTATGTCATGAAGATGCCTGTAGGAGATATTAAGGTTATGGTTCCAACAAAAAACGCTGAACTAATTGGCGTTAGAGATGTGATTGGAAATGAAGTAGCACAAAATGTCTTAGAGGTACTTAGCACCGGACCAACGGATATGTCTACTAACTGGAACAAAAGATATAGAGATAATCAAGAGAAGATGAAGAGTGGTGATATTTGCGAGGTAGCAGATGTTGTTAGAAATTTAACTTTTAGACAAAAATCAAAAGGCTTGGCTACAGGAGAAAAGAAGATGTTAACAAATGCAAAGCAAATTTTAGTGAGTGAGTTAGTGCTTGCAGAATCCATGTCAAAAGAACAAGTGGAATCATTAATAAATGATAAAATTGATGAAGCATACACAAATTATAGTACAGCTGTTGTTGATTAGTGAAAGGACCGCACAAAAAGGGACAATCTTTTTTGTGCGGTCCATTTTTGTGTGCTTTTCACTTGATTAATCGAATTACTTTTGTATATAATATTAAATGTAACAAATGGAAAAATGTTCATGAAATACAAAAAGAAAGGGTGGAAAATATGGCAGGAGAAGTGATTTATAGCTCAGATGGTAAATTAATAGATGGAATCATTGTCAAATATTATGAGGAAGGAAAGAAAATGTCCGAAACACCATATGTCAATGGTATGATTAATGGTACAGAAATTGAATATTTTTATGATGGTACTATCAGTGCAAAGAATGAATATGTAGATAATGAATTGGAAGGCATTTCTTATGTATATTATCCAAGTGGAGCATTGATGGAAGTAAATCCTTATAAGGCTGGCAAATTAAATGGTACAAGAAGCATATATTATGAGACAGGTGTTTTACATGAACAGGCGGAATACCAAAACGATGTGCTTCATGGAAAATTTACTAGATACTCTCCGGAGGGAATTGAAGAAGAAACAATATTTTATAGAAAAGGATTACAAGTAGAAGTTCATCCAGAGGAACTGGAAAAGCAAGAAAAAGAAGAAAAAGAAAAACCAGAGGTGAAGCTTTTATCGGATGATGATATGGATAAATTATTATAAACAAATAATAATTGACAATATGCTTTTTTAATATTAAAATGGAACAGTAATGAAAATATATTATTTAAATGTTTTATGGGGCATGGATACTCCCATTTTTTGTAAAAACGTATCCTTGATAATATATTGAACATTGAAAAGTGAATAAAAGGAGGTGGACAGTATTTTTAAGGAGATGTTAGTCCCTTTAATTATTGTCTTTGTTGTAACCGCCGCTATCGTGTCACTTATTTTTTGGATAATTGATAAAAAAAAGATTGCAAATGGAACATCAAAAGTGAAACTTGCAGAGCAGGAAGCAAAAAGAATTGAAGATGAGGCTAGAAAGCAAGCAAATGAAACACTTAAACTAGCTGAAGCAGAAAAAAAGGAAAAAGTGATATTAGCAAAAGAGGAGATTCAAAAAGAAAGAGCGGAAGTTGACAAGGAAATAAAAGAAAGAAGGGCAGAAGTACAAAAACAAGAAAGAAGGATTCTTCAAAAAGAGGAAACCTTAGATCGAAAGATAGAAAACCTTGAAAAGAAAGAAGTTCAATTAGCAGAAAAAGCAAAGAGTTTAGAGGCCGAGCAAGAGGAATTAAATCATTTTAAGGAGAAGCAAATAGCAGAACTTGAAAAAATTGCAGGAATGTCGAAAGAGGATGCAAAAAATCATTTATTAAACACCTTGCAAGAAACACTTGCTCATGAATCCGCAGTAATGATTAAAGAGTACGAATCAAAAACAAAGGATGAGGCACAAAAAAAGGCAAAAGAAATTATTACTTATGCTGTTCAAAAATGTGCTGCAGATCATACATCTGAAACTACGGTATCAGTAGTACCATTGCCTAGTGATGACATGAAAGGTAGAATCATAGGTCGTGAGGGAAGGAATATTAAAATGCTTGAAACCCTTACTGGTATTGATTTGATAATTGATGATACTCCAGAGGCCGTTATTTTATCTGGATTTGATCCAATCAGGCGTGAAGTTGCAAGGATTGCTCTAGAAAATCTAGTAACTGACGGTAGAATTCATCCAGCTAGAATTGAAGAGATGGTTGAAAAGGCAAAAGAGGAATTAGAATCAATTATTAAAGAAGAAGGTGAATCTGCTTCTTTGGAGACCGGTGTCATTGGTCTTCACCCAGATGTTATCAAACTAATTGGTAAATTGAAATATAGGACAAGTTATGGTCAGAATGTTTTAAATCATTCTATTGAAGTTTCACAATTAGCAGGAATTATGGCTGAAGAGCTTGGTTTTGATTCTAAGCTTGCAAAAAGGGCTGGTCTTTTACATGATATTGGTAAGGCCATTGATCATGAAATGGAAGGCACACATGTTCAAATTGGTGTTGATATTTTAAAGAAATATAAAGAAAATAGCCTTGTGATTAATGCGGTAGAAGCGCACCACGGAGATGTGGAACCTCAAACAATGGAAGCTGTTTTAGTGCAAGCGGCAGATGCAATATCGGCATCAAGACCTGGAGCTAGAAGAGAAACATTGGAAGCGTATATTAAAAGGCTTGAAAAACTTGAGGAAATTGCTGATTCATTTGATGGTGTAGAAAAATCATTTGCAATACAGGCAGGACGTGAGGTTAGAATTATTGTAAAACCAGAAAATATCAGTGATGATCAAATGGTAGTGATGGCGCGTGATGTTGCAAAGAGAATTGAGGATGAAATGAATTATCCAGGACAAATAAAAGTAAATGTTGTTAGAGAAACTCGCGCTATAGAATATGCAAAGTAGAAAATGAATGCACTCATAATAATGAGTGCATTTTTTATGCTTATGAAATAAGTATTGCAATAGATGGTTATGATAGAATATAATGCAGGTATGTAAAACAGAATTTTAGAAAAGGAGAATATAGATGAATATTTTAGTGATTGGGGATGTTGTTGGAAAACCGGGAGTAGAGGCAGTGAAGAAGTATTTGCCTAATTTAAAGATGGAAAATAATATTGATTTGACAATCGTGAATGGTGAAAATTCAGCAGATGGCATGGGTATTACCAAAAATATTTTAAATGATTTGCATCATTCTGGCGCGGATATTATCACCATGGGAAATCATACATGGGGGAAAAAAGACATTTTTTCTTTTATCGATGAAGAGAAAAATCTTATCAGACCGGCAAATTATGCTGAGGGATTGCCAGGACATGGCTCTACGGTTGTAGAAGTGAAAGGTAAAAAAGTAGGAGTTATAGATTTAATTGGGCGTGTAAATACAGGTGGTAGTTATGATTCACCTTTTGAGGTGGCAGATAAAGAAATTCATAGGATGAAATCAGATGGAGTGGAAATTATCATTGTCGAGATTCATGCAGAAGCTACAGCGGAAAAAGTAGCACTTGGTTATTATTTAAAAGATAAAATTAATTTGATTTATGGAACACATACTCATGTTCAGACAGCTGACGAAAAAATATATGATACGGGTATGGGATACATTACAGATATTGGTATGACAGGACCTAAAAATTCAATTATAGGTATGGAACCTTCTGTGGCATTAAAGAGATTTTTGACTCAAATTCCAGAAAGATATCTATGTGCGCAAGGAGATTACATGTTAAATGGCATTGTTGCAACTATTGACGAAAAGAGTGATAAGGTGTCGAAACTAACAAGAATAAGTCTGTAAATGCTGATATTTAAGGGTTTGTGGGGAACGATTCTTCTGATTTTTAAGGCAAATCGCTGGATTTTTTTGGAAATCATTATATAATTTATATTGTAATAATTAATAAAAAAATTCAAGGAGGACTAAGAATGGATATTCTAAAAATTTCAACAAAATCAAACCCTAATTCTGTAGCAGGGGCAATAGCAGGACTTATTAAGGAAAAAGGAAAAGCAGAGATGCAAGCAATTGGCGCCGGCGCATTGAATCAAGCTGTAAAAGCCATTGCCATTGCAAGAGGCTTTGTGGCGCCATCTGGTGTTGATTTGATTTGCATTCCGGCGTTTACAGAGGTAAAAATTGATGAGGAAGAAAGAACTGGCATAAAACTATGCGTGGAGCCTAGATAGGGATTCGCATTACTAAAATGCTAAAGATAATATAGAGGAAAACGGGGACGAGAAACCGGACAATCAGGGACAGCCTTTTTTGTCCGTTTTTTCGTCTCTGTTTTCTTTTTCACTTTTTTCTTGCTTTTCATTACTTGTTATAATAGAATAACTTTGTGTTAAATGGAAATGCGAAATGTTAGGAGAATTCTATGAAAAAATTTATATTTTTTTTAATTATTCTTGGCATTATCGTTGGTGTTATTATTGGCAGTAGGTCATTATTGAATACCAATCAAGAAGATGACGTACTAGAACCTGTAATAGCGGATGATGATAATATTAATTATGAAATTAATTTATCTATTTCAGATATAGATACTTTAAATCCACTTAGAACCACAAATAGTCACATTGCTGATATATTAAAGCTAGTATATGAGCCATTAGTTGTTTATGATGAAGAAAATCAAATAAAGCCATGCTTATCTGCTGAATGGGCTAGGAAAGATGAAGTAACATGGATTATCAAGTTAAAAGAAAATGTGCTATGGCATGGTGGTGAAAAATTTTCCAGTGAAGATGTGAAATATACATTTGACTTATTAATCAACGGAGAAATTAATTCCGTATATTCTCAAGATGTGCAAAATATAAAGGCGATTGACATTGTTGATGATAAAACAATTGTGATTACCTTAAAGGAAGAGGAACCGTATTTTCCTTCTCATCTTGTCATTCCTATTGTACCTAAATATTATTTTAAAAATGATGGTATTATGGATGAAGAAAAGGCAGCTCATATGGTGGGAACAGGACCATACATGTATGATTCATCAAATGAATCTGTGATTAGATTAGTTGCAAATGATTCCTGGCACATTACTAATGAAATCAAATTAAGAAAAATTAATCTTTTAAAGTATTCAACATATGGAGAAGCTGTAAAAGGTTTTAAGTCTTCTGAAATTGATATGATTTTTACTAATATGCATAATTGGAAAGAAAAGTTTGGTTTTATAGGTATTAATGCACATAGCTTCGAATCGTTTGAATATGAAGTGTTGATTCCTAATACGCAAAATAGTATTTTGAAAGATGTTAATGTCAGACAGGCTATTTTGCAGGCAATCAATAGAGAAGATATTGTTAGTAATATTTATGATGGTAATGCAACAATAAAAGATATGCCTATTACTTCTAACTCTATATATTCTGTGGCTAGTACAGAATATAATCCTGATAAAGCAAAACAAACTCTTGCTAAAGCAGGTTTGGAGAAAAAGTTTTCTTTTACGTTGATTGTACCTGCCAATGATGAAGATAAGATAAAATGTGCGGAAAAAATTAAACAATATTTAGAAGAAGTATCTATTGGTATCACCATCAAAAAGCAAAGTTGGTCTGAGTATGAAAAAAATATTAAAAGTGGAAAATTTGAACTTGCGCTTGCATCGTTTGAAATAAAAAATGAGTATCAAATTCAGGACTTGGTATCTATGTCTGGAGAAAAAAATTATGCAAGATATCAGAATTATGAAATGGAACAATTAATGAAAGAGTTGAAAAATTCTGCGGACGATGTGTATAAATTGAATATGAGGAATTTTATTGAAATATATCAAGAGGAATTACCATATATCGGTTTATATTTTAAAGATGATATTATCCTGACAAATAAAAGTGTCAAAGGACAATATGAAAGTACTGCGTATCATCCATATCGAAATTTGATAAATTTTTCAAAATAATTTGAGTGTTCGCTTGACATGAAAGAACAACTGTTCTACAATATATTCGTAATAAGAAATAAGGAGGTTATTATTGTGAGTGAAAAGAAAAATACAAATCAACAGTTAGATAATAAGAAAGTTGTTATAAATGAAGAAAAGAGAAAAGCACTTGAGGCTGCTCTTGGACAGATAGAAAAACAGTTTGGCAAAGGTGCAGTAATGAAACTTGGAGAAAGTGCACATGCAAATGTAGAGGCTATTCCAACGGGTGCACTTAGCTTGGATATAGCCCTTGGAATAGGTGGTGTTCCGAGAGGTAGAATCGTAGAAATATATGGCCCAGAATCATCTGGTAAAACAACGGTTGCTCTTCACATGATAGCAGAGGCGCAGAAAATGGGAGGAGAGGCAGCGTTCATAGATGCAGAGCACGCATTAGATCCTGTTTATGCTAAGAATTTAGGGGTGGATATAGATAATTTAATAGTATCACAGCCAGATACAGGAGAACAGGCGCTTGAAATAGCAGAAGCACTAGTAAGAAGCGGAGCAATAGATATTATTGTTGTGGATTCAGTAGCAGCACTTGTTCCTAAGGCTGAAATTGATGGTGATATGGGAGATACGCATGTTGCGTTACAAGCAAGACTTATGTCACAAGCACTAAGAAAACTTGCGGGGGTTTTGAATAAGTCAAATACAGTAGCAATATTTATTAACCAATTAAGAGAAAAAGTAGGGATTATGTTTGGAAATCCAGAGGTTACACCAGGTGGACGTGCCCTAAAATTTTATGCTTCTGTTAGATTAGATGTTAGAAGAGTAGAAACTTTAAAGGCTAATAATGAAATGATTGGAAATAGAACAAGAGTCAAAGTTGTCAAAAATAAGGTTGCACCTCCATTTAGAGAAGCTGAATTTGATATTATGTATGGAGAAGGAATTTCAAAAGAAAGTAACATTATAGATGTTGGCGTTAATCTAGATATCATAGAAAAATCGGGAGCATGGTTTAGCTATCAAGGAAATAGAATCGGCCAAGGAAGAGAAAATGTAAAACAATATTTAAAAGAAAATCCTGATATTTGTAATGAAATAGAAGCAAAGATTAGAGAAAACTTTCAATTAGCTTTTGATAAGAGTTTAACAGAAAATATAGAGGAAATAGAAGAATAGTTTAATAGGAGTGTTTATCTGTGATTATAGATGATAAACTAATGAAGTTTGTTGTATTTCAAAAAAGAACAGTATATGAGGTTCGTCAAAAATGCCTTAAACTTGGCTATGCAGAAGAATATATAGATGAAATAATTGATTATTTAGAGGAGAATGAATATCTAAATGATAAAAAGTTTGTGGAGAAGTACATAAAAAATATTATGAGGTTAAAAATATCATCTATATATGAAATGAAGGTAGGATTATTAAAAAAAGGTGTACCAGAAGATTACATATCAGACTATATAAATTCCAATCAAGAGGAACTTATTGATTTTGAATATGAATCCGCGAAAAAACTTGTTCAAAAAAAGACTAGGCAAGTTGAAGAGTTAGAGAAAATAAAAAAATATATGCTTTCAAAAGGTTACTCATATGATAGCATTAATGAAGGAATTGACAATTTTAACAATTTAAAGGATAATAAATATTAGAGACTAATGGAAAGGGATGAATTAATTATGCAGGATATATTATCGTGCGCTTCAGAGGCATCAAGATATATTTCAGAAAGAATTTCAGTAAGTCCAAAGATAGGTATTATTTTAGGGTCTGGTTTGGGTAAACTGGCAGATGAGGTAAAAAGCCAAAGAGAAGAAATTTCGTATGCTGATATACCACACTTTCCAAAATCAACAGTTGAAGGCCATTCAGGTAGAATCATAACCGGTAAGATTTATGATAAAGAAGTTATTATTATGCAAGGAAGATTCCATTATTATGAAGGCTATGATTTGTCAGATGTGACATTTCCAATAGTTGTATTTGGTTTATTAGGCGTGTCAGAACTTATTGTAACAAACGCTGCTGGTGGAATCACTAAAAGACTTTTACCAACGGATTTAATGTTAATTACTGATCATATTAATTTTGCAAATATTTCTCCACTTAGAGGACCGCATATTGAGTTGTTTGGCGAAAGATTTCCAAGTATGTCAGAAGCCTATTCGTTAAGATTAAGAAATATTGCGAAAGAAGCATCATCGGGTAAAGAATATGATACAAAAATAGATTTAAAAGAGGGTATATACGCGTACATGACTGGGCCTCAGTATGAAACACCAGCGGAAGTGAAAATGTTGGAGATTCTTGGTGCGGATGCAGTTGGAATGTCAACTGTTCCAGAGGTAATTATGGCAAGACAGTTAGGAATGGATGTACTAGGAATATCATGTATTACAAATAATAGCAATGTTTCAGTGAAAGAACCATCACATGAAGAAGTAATAGAAAATGCAGATAAGGCATCAGATATGTTCATCCAGTTAATCATGCGTATCTTAAGGAAAATGTAATCTCAATTAAAGGAGCCAAAATGACTAGTTCACAGTATAAAATTAAGATGGATAACTTTGAAGGTCCATTAGACTTGCTTTGTCATCTTGTTGAAAAAAATAAGATGAATATTTTCGATATTAAAATTAATGAAATAACAAATCAATATATAGAGTATCTTCAAACCATGCAAGAAATGAATCTTGAGGTAACTAGTGAGTTTATCATCATGGCTTCAAGACTGATATATTTAAAATCAAAAATACTATTACCATCATTGGAAAAGAATGAAGATGAAGAAGAGATTGATTTAACACAAATGTTGATTGAATATAAAAAATATAAGGAAAGTGCAGGTTTATTGAAAAGCAATCTTCATTTTTATGGAGGTAAATTTTATAAACTTCCTGAGAAAATTGATTTGCCAAAAGGCAAAATAGAAAGATTGTATGAAGCGGATGTTATGCCAGATATATATGCTAATTTTCTAAGGAAAGAAATTGAAAAGAAGAATATTAATGCTGATAATGTCAATAAGCTTGCTATTGAAGAAAAGGTTACAATAAGAAGTAAGATTAAGGAAATACTAAAACAACTATGGAAGAAACCATCCTTTATATTTAATAAGGTATTTAATAAGAAAACAAATTCAAGAGTAGAAATTGTGACGGCGTTTTTAAGCTTATTGGAACTTTCAAAAATGAGTAGGATAAAGATTAGTCAAAATGCTTTATTTGGAGATATAAATGTTATGAAAGTAAAAAAAGAGAAAATATAAACTGTGAATAAAGAAGAGCATGTACTATTAAGAACATGCTCTTTTTTGGACTTCAAAATAGGGATTTAAAGGCAAGAAAAAAATACCAAAAAATTTATACAAAAAGTTGTTGACTTTTGTCGAGTGAGGTGTTAATATACTATTTGTTGTCACACAAAAAAGTCACACAGAATATAAAAAACAGCAGAAAAAAATATCAATAAAAAATACAAAAAATGTGTTGACAAGTTTTTGCGTAGATGTTATAATGAGCAAGGCTCTTGAAATTACGGAAGCAAGATTTACAAGAATTAAATGAAAGTGTTTTCAAATAATCACACAGAGCCAGCAAAAAGTACATTGAAAAGTAAACAATGAGAAATAAGAAAAACCAAGCGAGTTTTTAAAGAGAACATGAAAATGTTTACCTTTGAAAATAAGTACTATACAGTACAATAAATAACCTGAAGTTCGAAAGAACTAAAAACAAGATCAAAAAGTCTTTGAAAGATAAGACTAAAAATAAATCTGAGAAATCGGATAAACAAATATGAGAGTTTGATCCTGGCTCAGGAGAAACGCTGGCGGCGCACATAAGACATGCAAGTCGAACGGAACTTAGATTTTTGTTTACAT
>JAFUGC010000034.1 GCA_017469565.1 Clostridia bacterium
CCACTTGCACTCATTATTTTTGAACAAAAAGAAAAAGTAAATTTGGAAGAAGAGGCTGCCAAATACATCAGTGAAGAAAAAGGCGTAGAAAGTGCAGAGGATGCCGTAAATGGTGCAAAGGATATTGTGGCAGAAATAATTTCAGATGTTGCAGAGTATCGTAAAGAAATTAGAAAATTGATTTACAAAAATGGTCTGATTGTTTCAAAGGCTGCAAAAGAGGAAAAGTCTGTTTATGAGATGTATTATGATTATTCAGAACCTGTGAGTAAGATTCCAAGTCACAGGATCCTTGCCATCAATAGGGGAGAAAAAGAAGAATTTTTAAAAGTGAAAATAGATAACACGGATGAAGGTATTTTAAAGTATCTAGAAGATGAAGTGATTGTCAAAGAGAGTTATTATGAAGAAATTCTAAAAGAGATTATAGAAGACTCTTATAAAAGATTAATCAAGCCTTCTGTAGAAAATGAGGTAAGAAATGAATTAACAGAAGTAGCAGAAGAGCAAGCCATCAAAGTGTTTGGACAAAATGCGAAAAAGTTATTATTGCAACCGCCTCTTAAAGGACTAACCGTCATGGGATTTGACCCGGCTTATAGGACTGGCTGTAAGATTGCGGTCATTGATGATACCGGAAAACTTTTAGATACCACAACAGTTTACCCAACAGAACCGCAAAATGATGTGGTAGGTGCTAAGAAAAAACTATTAGAACTGATTAATCAATATCACATTAATATGATTGCCATTGGAAATGGTACTGCATCTCGTGAATCAGAAATGTTTGTAGCAGATTTAATTAAACTAGTGAGTCATGAGATTCATTATGCCATTGTTAGTGAGGCAGGAGCTTCCGTATATTCCGCCTCAAAACTTGCCACAGAAGAATATCCAGACATTAATGTATCTCTAAGAGGAGCAATCTCCATTGCTAGAAGGCTTCAAGACCCTCTTGCAGAGCTTGTTAAGATTGACCCAAAGAGCATTGGCGTTGGCCAATATCAGCATGATGTAAACCAAGGAAAGCTGGATGAGAGCTTAACGGGAGTGGTAGAAGATGCAGTTAATAGTGTTGGCGTAGACTTAAACACTGCCACGCCATCTCTTTTAAAATATGTTTCTGGAATCAATAAAACACTTGCCAATAATATTGTCAAATATAGAGATGAAAATGGAAAAATTAAAACCAGAAAAGAATTATTAAAAGTATCCAAACTTGGCCCTGTAGCATTCACACAGTGTGCTGGTTTCTTAAGAATTCCAGAATCCAAAAATCCGCTAGATAATACTTCTGTGCATCCTGAAAGTTATGAAGCTGCCGAGAAGATTTTAAACAGTGTTGGTTATGAATTAAGTGACTTGAAAGAAAAATTGCCGGAAGTTAAGGCAAAATTACATGATATCAATGTGGAAAAAATGGCAAGTGAACTAGAGATAGGAGTACCTACCATTAAGGATATTATTAAGGAACTGATGAAACCAGGAAGAGATCCAAGAGAGGACATGCCAAAACCTATCCTTCGCAGTGATGTTTTGAAAATGGAAGATTTAAAAGAAGGCATGATTCTAACAGGAACAGTTCGTAATGTCATAGATTTTGGCGCATTTGTGGATATCGGCGTAAAAAATGATGGCCTAGTACATATTTCTGAAATGAGTGATAAGTTTGTGAAAAATCCAATGAATATTGTTTCTGTGGGAGATATTGTAAAGGTTAGGGTGCTAAAAGTTGATTTAGAGAAAAAGAAAGTTTCACTTTCCATGAGAGGAATTTAAGATGTTTTTGGGGACACCTTCCAAAAACATCACTTTATTCCAAAATGATGTTTTTGGAAGGTGTCCCCAAAAACATCCCCCAAAAAATCTGAAAAACATTTTCAAGAAGGGAGTACAGATATGTTAATTAAGAATCCTAAATTTGAAATTTCTGTGATGAATAAATCGCAGTATCCTAAAAATAAACTTCCGCAGATTGTACTTGCTGGAAAATCTAATGTGGGAAAGTCTTCTTTTGTGAACTGCATGATTAACCGAAAAGGCTTGGCGCGTACTAGTAGTGAACCGGGGAAGACAAGGCAGATTAATTTTTATAATATGGATGAGAAGTTTTATTTTGTAGATTTGCCGGGGTATGGTTATTCAAAGATGTCAAAGGCGGAGCAAGATAAAGTGGGAGCATCGATTGAAACATTCCTGAAAAATTCTAAAAATATTAATTTGGTAGTTTTATTAATTGATATTAGACATGATCCAGGTGCGAATGATAAGATGATGATGGATTATATTAAAAGTACCGGTCACAGGTATATTGTGATTACCTCCAAAGCAGATAAGATTGCTAAAACAAAAGTACAATCTTATGTGGATAACATTGCAAAGATTTTGGACGTACCAGAAGATTTGATATTTGGCTTTTCAGCAGAAAATGGACTAAATAAGGAACTGATTTGGGAAGTGATAGAGGAAAGTTTAGCACTACATTAAAAGGTAATGTTACTGGAAGAATAACAGGTTATTATTAACAAA
>JAFUGC010000035.1 GCA_017469565.1 Clostridia bacterium
ATTTCATCTCCGGAAAGCCCGTCAGGATAACCTTTCCCGTCAGGACGTTCATGATGTGACCTGGCAGCAATCGCAAGTTCTGGCATAATTTTAATACTTTCTAAAGCCTCATATCCCAGCGTAGTGTGTGACTTGATGATGGCATATTCCTCATCCGTTAGCTTCCCTTTTTTGTTTAACAACTCCTCTGGAATACCAATTTTTCCAATATCGTGTAGAAGAGCACAGTTATAATATTTTTCAACTGTTTCCTCATCATAACCAAGCTCCTTCGTCAGCATTGCCGTATACTCCGCTACCCTAAAAGAGTGACCATTTGTATACTTGTCTTTCATATCGATTGTTTTCGCGAAACACTGCGTAATGCTACGAATTAAAAGCTTATTTTCTTCCACACTTTTTTGATACCTTTGTGTCTTGTAACGAACATAAAGTCTAAATAATACCAAGATGATTAATATGACAGCAATTCCGCAAAGAACATAAAACCAAACCTCTTCATAAAAAGCCTTCTGCTTCACGATGAGAATTGAGTATTCCTCATTGCTATGCCCCATAGAATCACTTAGTTCCATCACAAAATGATAGCTACCACCTTTGAGATTGGTATAGTTCACAGGCACAAGCTCACTTCTATCAATAACGTTTTTGATGTTTTCAAATCCGTCCAGATAGTAAGTAACCAAAGGATTTAAAAGGGAATATGTATAAACATAAGGATAAATGGTAAGCCTCTTCATATCGCTTGAAAGTGTAAATACTCCATTTTCATCTGGATAGATGAATTCTCCATCTGCTTCCACATAGGGAACGGTCATCTTCACATGACTCACACTTTCAAAAGATATCTCGATGTTAATCTTTGCCACACCAGTAGTACCAGCAATATACAGCTCTCCCTCTTTGGTCAATTCACTATAAGAATTAGCTGTTGCAATATAGGGCAAGCCATTGTCTCTACCATAAAAAACGGTGGTAATTTCATTGTTTGCCAAAAGTTCTTCCGCCGATGTCACATAAATACCATTACTACTTAGAATCCAAAATTCACCCTGCTGATTTTCATAAAGGTCAAAATTATTAGAATAAGGAAATTTTTGTACCGTGGTAACCTCATAATCTCCAGTCATATAAGCAATGGAATTACTGGTTACAATCCAAAAAATATTTCTCGTATTGTCCCTCTTAATCCGCATTACCACTTCAGAACTAAGCCCGGAGTCAATCCCTACATGAGTGGCTTTATCACCACTAATCACATAAATACCGCCTCCGTCTGTTCCAAGAACAATGTCCTTATTGACTGCTTCTACCACAGTAAGAACTTCTGTGTTTTCTATCCCGATATCTTCGCCATAAACTTTTGTAACCTGATTTTCCTGTATGAGAGCAACACCACCCGTACAAGCAACTAAGATAGTACCATCAGCACCCTCATCAATAGCTCTGATGCGGTCAGTCGGAAGCCCTTCCGCAGTACTAAAGCTGGTTAAGACACCATCACAATACCGGAGCAGTCCATATTTTTTCCAAGTAGAAATCCAAATCGCATTTTGACTATCTCGAATGATGGACCTAATCCGGCAGCCATCTAAGAAATCAATCAAATCGGTTGTTTCCAAAGGAATTCCTGAGGCCGTTTCTGCTCGAGAAAGTGGAATACTATTTACCACTCCATCACCAGAAAGTACTACAAGCCCGCTATCTGTTCCTATAAAAAGGTAATCATTCTGCAAACAAGTGGAATTTACCACCATAGCAGGCAATCCATACTTTTCAAACAGGTCTGAAAACTGATTAGAAACAATTTTCATCACACCCTGGCGAGAAGAAGTGAACCACAAATTTCCTTGATAATCTACCATCATATGATCAATGGAATTATTCAGAGGAATATTTTCTATCTTTTGAAAACCATCTTCCTTCAGCACACCAATTCCATTATCAGCACATATCCAAATTTCACCTTGATAAGCTTCCATGCTTTTCACATACGTCAGCGGTGAAATATCAATTTCCTTTACGATTTCAAATCCATGACTCAAATCCATCTGATATACCTGAGAATACTCTGTTCCAATATAAACTTGATGGGGATTTACCGGATCTGCTAATGCCGAAAGAATCCCTTCTATTCCCATCTGCTCCTTGTTATCAAAACTTGTCACTTTTCCTTTCTCAATCGTGAAAAATTCATCATTGACAGTTGTTCCATACAAGATTCCATCATTTCCAATCCGCAAATCACTGATATACGCATTTTCCACACGAGAATCTTTTAATGAGCTCAATTTCATTTGAGTATCAATCACAGAAATTCCATTTGTGGTAGCAAGATAGATATTTCCCTCAAAATCCTCTGTAATAGCACGGATGGATAAAGAAGTTAAGCCGTCTGTTTTACGATACATCCGGAACTTGCCTTTCTCCATCACAGCCACTCCACTATCATTGGTTCCAATCCACAAACGGTCTTTACTATCCACATAAAGACTCACTACACTTGCGATACCAGTTGTAGAATCAATCCGTTCAAAAGTATTACCATCATAACGAATGAGACCGCTATAACTTCCAATCCATAAAAAACCTTCCGATGTTTCCGCAATCGCATTTGCCTCTGAGGTGGGAAGACCATTCGTGTTATTATATAAAATAGCCGAATAACCTTCATTTTGTCCTGTAGGGTCAACCGTAATCTGTCCTTCTGCACCGGCATGACTTTGCCAAAACAAAACACCAACAAATAGCACTGCCAAAGTCCTCAAAATCACCAACCATAAACTTATTGTGTTAGCGCGCCGTATCATGATAAACCTCCTTCTTTTACACTCAGTCGAGTAAAACTCTTTCTTAAGGATAAACTTGCATAAAATATTATATCTTAAAATAATGTAAACGTCAACTGATTGTAAATATTTTCCATATTGATATCTCTAGGTATAACTCTTGATTCCTTATTGCAAATTCCAAAAAACTATGTTATAGTTTATGAATTACGTAAAACTCTGCGGTTCCCATATTAATAATTTAATTGGAGGTATCATCATGCTCTGGTATCCAAAAGAAAATCAATTGGTTACGCTTGTTTGCTTTTATACCAAAAAAGGGGAAGAATCACAGTCTCCCTATCAAGCACAAAGATGGAAAGATCAGTCCATACCCGTCTACGCTCGGTTAAAAAACAAAGATGAGAGTACTTTTGATGCTCTTGTAAGACAAATTTATTTCCAGTATCGTCATACAGCGTCCATCACAGTAAAAGTTCAGAATATATCCAAAAAATATGAACTTACAAATGTAATCTGCAATGTACGTGCACTTACCTATCATAAACTCTATTTCTTTTATGATAATATTTCTACTCGTCATACTATCAAATCTGCTTGGAATCAAGTATTTGCCGAGTCAAATGAAGCCGATTGCCAAGAAAAAATTAAAATGGCAATGGCAAATGGACAGCCAATCTCTATCTTATATGTAGAAAACTCCTCAGGCAGTAGCACAACAACTGGAATTATACCTGATGTTCAAGAATATGATACCAATTTAAAAATCATTATCACTCAAAAGCAGAAAATTTTCTTAATAGAAAAACACTAAAAATATCTATGAAAACGGAGCAGTTTAGGCAACTAACATTACCTAAACTGCTCCCGTCTTCATAATCACTTTTTATGGTTTCTAAGCCTCTTTTCCATGGCATTTTTTATATTTCAATCCAGAACCACAAGTACTGGATACATCGATATTATTTATATTTATATTTATAATATTTATCTTATCATTGATATTTCAAGCTTTGTAGTTCTGGGAACTTTTTATATTTATAGCATTTATGATACTATAAAATACATATAATTTTTCTCAAATGGAAACATATTGAAAACATTGTTTACATTGCTTACAAATTTAATATAATAATTGTCTATGCCTTAATAACATAGAATTTCTTACCTATATTATATTCCTTTTTTTATAAAATTCAATAATAATAGTTAAAATTCTAGGAGTGAATAAAATGATATGAATTTTTAAAGAGCGAAAATGTTTTTTATTAAATATTATCTTTAGCTACTTGTATTGGAGGAGATAGCTATTAAACCTATCTGCTAATTCTATTTGTACGCAACATCAAAATAGTGCGATATAGTTCATTTCAGTTAAATAATAAAGCCAAGGAAGAAAATTTCCTCGGCTTATATTTCCTTATTTGTTATATATTTGCACTGCATAAGTCATCCGTATCTCGTTTTACTTTGCACGGCTGAACTTATCAACACTTCTTAATGCCATTGCGATAGCTTCTTCTATTTTAGCATTTCCTAAACCATTAAATCTGTTGTTACCCACTCCTTTAATGATTTCTTCCTTTGCCATAAAGTATACTGAAGCTCTGCCCCAATCACTTAAATCACTATCATCAGCAAATCTTGTAGCATTTTCTAAATCAACAGCTACATCAATTCCTACTTTGTTTAATGCTCTTGTAAGCATAGTAGCCATTTGCTCTCTTGTAATCTCTGCATCTGGTGTAAATGTTGTTTCTGATGTTCCAAGCGTAATTCCTAAGTTATATGCTTTTAATACATATTCGTTGTTTGTATCTGTAAATGGGTTGGTGCTAACTGGTTCAGCTTTCTTACCACTAATTGCTTCATATAGTTTTACAGCTACTGCTGCAAAGTCTGTTCTATCTATTGTTTTTGTTCCATCTTTCTTTTCAAATGTTTCTGGTATTAAGCCTTTTTCTTCTGCTTTTGTCATTTCTTCTTTAGCCCAGTCATCAACATTTGATAAAATAGATTTCTTTGCTGTTTTAACTTCAATCGTGTGCTTTGAAGTTACTTTTTCTAACTTATAGCTTTCAACTGCACCTACTGATTTACCATCTACTAAAACATCTGTAATCTCATAACCATCATTTGCTTTGAATGTAAATTCTTGAACTGCATTTTTCTTAACACTTGCATTAGCAGGTGTGATTGTTCCATTTTCCATCTTTGTTGTTACTTTGTAGCTTGATGATGAAGAACCTCCACCGCCACCACCAGATGTTGGTTTTGTTTCATTTTTAGTCCATAGTGCTTTTAGTTCAATATCTCCAGTAATAGCTGTTGTAAAATCAAATGTAACTCCATCTTTTTGCCATTCCTTAAATGTATATCCACTCTTTGTAGGATTTGTTGGTTTTATTGCTGTCTTACCTTCTTCTACTGTTTGTGCTACTACTTCACTTCCACCATCTGTATTAAATGTTACTTCGTATGTTGTTGGAGTTACAATTACTTCTTCTTTATCTTTGTATTTTGCTGTTACTTCTACCTTCGCAGTTCCCATTGTAAATGTTGTTGTTGCTGATGTTTCATCTGCTAGTGTTATTCCACCACTTACAACTTCCCATTTATCGAATTCTTTTCCTGTGTCTGGAACGTTTGCTGTAATTGTTACTGTTTCTCCTTCTTCTGCCTCTTCCTTATCTGTTGTTCCGTTTGTTACAGCTACTTCGTATGTTGTTGGTGTTACAATTACTTCGTCCTTGTATTTTGCTGTTACTTCTACTTTTGCTGTTCCCATTGTAAATGTTGTTGTTGCCGATGTTTCATCTGCTAGTGTTATTCCACCACTTACAACTTCCCATTTATCGAATTCTTTTCCTGTGTCTGGAGCGTTTGCTGTAATTGTTACTGTTTCTCCTTCTTCTGCCTCTTCCTTATCTGTTGTTCCGTTTGTTACAGCTACTTCGTATGTTGTTGGTGTTACAACATCTTCTTCCCAATTTGCTTTTACATTTACATTAGAAGTGATACTTTCTCTTGTTTCACCTGGTTGGTAAACTCCATATCCTTCCATATCCCAACCTGCAAACTTTTTACCTTCTGGAGCTGTAAATCCATTTTCTGGGAAGGTGAACGATTCTCCTTCGTTTACTTCAACTGATGCCATTGTTCCTGTTCCACCGTTCGCATCAAATGTTACTGTATATGTTACTACTGGTATATCTTCCCATACTGCCTGAACTTCAGTATCTGCTGTTACTATTATTTCTGCTCCTTCTGCTTTTTCTTCTCCATCAACACTCCAGCATTTGAATTGTTTTCCTTCTGGTGCTGTAAATCCATTTGATGGTAATGTGTATGTTCCAGATACTTCTGTTACATCTGCCATTGTTCCTGTTCCGCCATTTGCATCAAATGTTACTGTATATGTTACTACTGGTATATCTTCCCATACTGCTTGAACTTCAGTATCTGCTGTTACTGTTATTTCTGCTCCTTCTG
>JAFUGC010000036.1 GCA_017469565.1 Clostridia bacterium
TTACAAGTCAGTTGCTCTACCAACTGAGCTACACTGGCATTAAATGGTGACCCGAGGGAGAGTCGAACTCCCCACTCCGCCGTGAAAGGGCGATGTCTTAACCGATTGACCATCGGGCCACATGTTCATCATATTTGGTCAATTTAAATATGATGGTGAGCCATCGCAGATTCGAACTGCGGACAACTTGATTAAAAGTCAAGTGCTCTGCCAACTGAGCTAATGGCCCACAAGATTTGTAGCCACATACTCGTGACTGCCTTTATATAGTACTACAATTTTTTTTGCATGTCAATATATTTTTTCCACAAATTTATCGAAAAATTTATAAAATTTTCGATAAATTGATAAAAATTAAAAAAATTTAAGAATGTATAAAATTGCAGTTCCCTGTCAATGCTATCTTTGAAGTGTAATGAGTTTACAAAATGGAAGAAAGGTGGTTTGAAATAGAAATGACTGATGATGTTGAACTTTTGAAGGAGTGTGATTCCGGCGTGCAAATGGGCATTCAAGGAATCAATGAGGTAATTGATAATGCGTATGGAGAAGATTTTAAGAATATGCTTGAAAAATATTCTGGAGAACATGAGAAAATATTAGGGAGAATAGAGGATAAGCTTGACGAAATGGGGGAGAGTTTTAAAGAACCGCACCCTATGGCCAAGTTTGGCTCTCAGATGAGCACTAGTATGAAGATGATGATGAATGATTCTGATGAAAAAATTGCAGATATTATGATGGATGGTTGTAATATGGGGATTAAGTCTGTTAGCAGATACATGAATGAGTATGCTGGTGCTTCCAAAGAGGTAATGGACATTGCCAATAGTGTGGTAGTGCTGGAACAAAATTTTATGAATGATTTGAGGCAATATTTGTAGAATATCTAATTCATTGTGTGAAGAAAAGCGGACAAAAAAGGCTGTCCCTCTTTGTCCGCTTTTTTGGTGCACCACCGGGGATTCGAACCCCGGACCTGCCGATTAAGAGTCGGATGCTCTACCAACTGAGCTAGTGGTGCGTACGAATAGTATTATAGCATATTTGTGATTCCTGTCAAGATAAAAAATAATTATTTTGCGCAAAAGTTTGACATCGTGCGGGTTTAACATATATAATGGGTCCTGTATCTCAAAAATAAATTAGAGAAGAGGTGACTCTGCGTGTTGCGGTACATTATCAATTCACGTCTCAAAGTGGTTCAAGTGACAGCCCTGATTCTGGCTACACTGATAATGTTATTTTCTCAAAATTGGATGGCGGTTGCGAGCGCTGAGTATTGGGAAAATGAAGACTGGCTAGTTGATGAAGAGGAAGAAATCCCTGTATATTATGATGTGAGTGACATGAAGGCACGGAATATGGTGAATTTAGAGATTCACTATATAGGCAGTTTACTGAAAAAGTCGAAGGGAAAAGGTGTTACCACTAAGGGCTCTTTAAATTTTTCTGGCGATTTGGTATTGTACGATATTATTGATGGCTATGCATATTTGCCAAGTGGCAGGAATATTTACAAAATTGCCGCAGATCAGTTTGGGTGTATTGAAAAGGTTGGCCCAAATGAAGATGTTTTGAATGCCTACCGGACAGTGTACTTTAGTTCTTCTAAAGAACGCAAACATAACATTGAACTAGTTGCTCAGTTTTTGGATGGCACAGTGATTGGCTCTGGAAAAACCTTTAGCTATAATAAAACCACAGGCCCTAGATCATTTGAGATGGGGTATGAAGTTGCCACTGTCATTGTGAATGGAGAATATTCGCAGGATTATGGCGGTGGCGTGTGTCAAGTAAGCTCTACTATTTATGCCGCGATTATGCATGATGCTAATATTTATGTGAAAGCACGCAGACCGCATGGATTGGAGGTTGCCTATCTTCCATACGATATGGATGCTACCGTTAGCTATGGTGGAATAGATTTAAAGTTTATCAACAACTATTCTTTCCCTGTAGTGCTACATGTGACTTGCGAAGAAGGAGTCTGCTTAGTGATGGTTACGCGAGAGTAAGAGTAAGAAAAAACTTGACAGATTAGGGACGGAGGAAAAAGTGTAAACCTCGTCCCTTTTTTGTTACTTTATATAAAAGTCATAAACTAGGGAGGGGCTTACACTTTTTTCTTCAAAATTTTTGTTGATTATTGTCAGGTAATAGTATATGATAATTGTGTCTTTTACTACGGATAAGAGGAGTTTATGGATTATGTATTTAAAGAAATTGGAAATGCAAGGGTTTAAATCTTTTGCGGATAAAACCACGCTAGAATTTGAAAAAGGAATTACCGCGGTAATTGGTCCAAATGGAAGCGGGAAAAGTAATATATCAGATGCCATCAGGTGGGTACTTGGAGAGCAGAGCATTAAAACGCTTCGCGGCTCAAAATTGGAGGATGTTATTTTTGCTGGAACACAAGCAAGAAAGTCATTGGGATTTGCAGAGGTAGATATCACCATTGATAATAGTGATGGAAAACTTCCTGTGGATTATTCAGAAGTTACTGTTACCAGAAGGGTATACAGGAGCGGTGAAAGTGAGTTCTTCATTAATAAGAATCAGTGCAGGCTAAAAGATATTGTGGAGCTTTTCATGGATACGGGTATTGGACGTGACGGTTACTCTATCATTGGGCAGGGTAGAATTGATGAAATTTTAAGTACAAAGTCTGAGGATAGAAGGCATATCTTTGAAGAAGCCGCAGGTATTGTGAAATATAGGACAAGAAAGGAAGAGGCCGAAAAGAAGATTGAAGATACAAGACAGAATTTGGTGAGAATTAATGACATTGTTTCGGAAATTGAAAATCAGCTCGGTCCTTTGGAGGAGCAGTCGGAAAAGGCAAAAAAGTTCCTAGATATTCGTGAGAAACTTAAGTATTTGGAAATTGGTCTTTTTGTGAGCAATATTAAGAAGAACAAGCAAAAGCTTGAGGAGCTTGTTGCACAAATAGAAGAGCTTGCGGGACAGGTGGAGTCTGAAAATGAAAATCTTGCTTCGCTTCAAAGACAAAAAGAGGAATTGAAGGCAAATGTGGAGGATATTATTTCCTTGATTGAGGACAAGCAGAATCATATCTTTGAGTTTCAAAATGGTGTGGAAAAACAGAAGGCGGATATTGGCGTTTACAAAGAGAGAATTCAGAATAATATGGAAAAGTATGATCTTGCTGCACAGGAGATTGAAAAATATTCTGCGAAAAAAGAGGATTTGGAAAAGGAAATTGAGGATAGAAAAGCTAAAAAAACCAGGCTTTTTGAAGATAAGAAAAGGTTTGAAGATGAACTAAAGGCAAAAGAAGAGGAGTTTGCCAAGCTTTCGGAGAATTTTTCTAAGGAGCAGTTACATATTGAGGAATTAAAAGCCAAAATCATGAGTAACATGGATTTGAAGTTTGAAAAGATGGGGGTACTTTCCAATATTACGGCAAATACGGAATCCACTTCTAGAAGAATTGCACAGATAGAGGTAGAGATAAAGGAAAATATTCATGAACTAGATAAGGAGCGTATGGTAAAAGAAGATGCTCTTGTTATGCTAAATGACGTCACCTCTAAGAGAAATAAAATGACCGAAAAATTGCAGCAGTTATCTAGTAGTCGTGAGGAATATTTGAGCAAGATTAAGGAGTATGATGAACTAATAAAAAAAGCGGATGATGAGCTTAGGGTGGCAGAATCTAGACATCGTTTTTTGGTGGAAACAGAAAATGAGTTTGAAGGGTATAATAGAGCTGTCAAAGAGGTGCTTTCTAAGTGTCAGAAAGATGCATCGTTTGGAAATCATATTGTTGGTTCGGTGGCAAGTTTGATGGAGGTTCCTTCTCAATATGAAACTGCAATTGAGATGGCGCTTGGAGCATCTATTCAGAATATTGTTACGGAGAAGGAAGAAGATGCAAAGCGTGCGATTGAATATTTAAAAGCTAATAACTTGGGAAGGGCTTCTTTCTTGCCAATTTCCTCGGTGAAAGGCTCTAAAATAACGCAAAATTTTAAGGCAGATAGTGGTGTGCAAGGAGTGGCATCGGATTTGATTAAATATGATGCTAAGTATAGTGATGTTATGCAGAATTTGCTTGGCAGGACACTAATTGTGGATAATATGGATTGTGCAATTAATATTTCTAGAAAATACAAATATGCGTTTCGTATTGTAACATTAGATGGTGATATTGTGAATGCTTCTGGGCAGATGACTGGTGGTAGTGTGGCAAAGAAGACAACCAGTATTTTGAGCCGTGGAAGACAGATTAAGGAGCTTGAGGAGAAACTAGGAGAGTTAAAGAAACAAAAAGCAGATAGTGTGAAAAAATTAGAGGAGTATCAGTCAGGTTCCGTAAGTATTGTTCAAGAATTTGAGGAATGCAACAAGAATTTGCAGGAAATCGATATCGATTTTGCGCGTGAAACACAGAAGATGAATGAGATTCATAATAATATTGAGCGATATGAAAAGAAGATTGCGCTTTTAAAAGGCGAAAAGGAGAAGGCTGCCCAAAATTTGAATGATGAGAATCTTAATTTGAGTGGTATCCAAAAATTAATGGAGGATTTGGATAGCGAAAATGAGTCATTACAGGTTACGGTGAAGGAGTTTGCTGATAAGAATGAAGAACAGCAAAAAGTAATTGATGACTTAAATTCTGAAATTGTAGATTTGAAGATTTCTGTTTCTTCTTTTGATGAAAGCTCTTTGTCGATTGACGAGATGGTTGGTATGCTGGAGCAGGAAATTAACAATTGTCTGGAAAATGTGAATAGCAAGTCTGCAGAGAGAGAGAATTTGTTAGCAGAAAATAGCAAATTAGAGGAAAAAATTGCGGAGGCTCAGAAGAACATTGACGGTGCTGATGAGACGGTGAAAGGGCTTGAGGAAGAGGTTCTAAATCTTAGAGAAGAAAAGGAACAAAAGAATGCAGAATTATCCACTGCAGAAGATGGTGTGACAAATGCTTTCCATACATTAGATATTTTAAAGGAACAGAGCACAAAACTTGACGTCAGAAAGAACAAATTAGAATTAGATATCGAAACTATTCAAAATAAGATGTGGGAAGAGTATGAAACCACGCTGAATACTGCTGAAAATTATGCGGAAGTTACTGTTGGTACAGGAAAAGAAATTGATAAGTTAAAAAGCGAAATCAAATCGCTTGGTAGCGTGAACGTGAATGCCATTGATGAATATAAAAATTTAAAGGATAGATATGAATTTCTAAATACGCAAAAGACGGATTTGGAAGAATCAGAAAGATCACTGAATAAGATTATTGATGACATGATTAAGTTAATGAAGATTCAGTTTGCTGAACAGTTTAAACTGATTAATAAGAATTTTTCAGAAGTATTTCAGGAGCTTTTTGGCGGTGGTAGAGCTGAGCTAAAGCTTGCGGATGAGAATAACATCTTGGAATGTGGAATTGATATTGAGGCACAGCCTCCTGGAAAGAAGCTTCAAAGCATGCTTTTACTTTCTGGTGGAGAGAGGGCACTTACCGCGATTGCACTATTATTTGCGATTTTGAAACTTAGTCCGTCTCCATTCTGTGTACTAGATGAGATTGAAGCGGCTTTGGACGATGTGAATGTTTATCGATATGCAGATTATTTGAAGAAATTCAGTGAGAAAACGCAATTCTTGGTGATTACTCATAGAAAGGGCTCGATGAGTGCCGCAAATACCATGTATGGCGTGACCATGGAGGAACATGGAATTTCGAAACTTTTATCTATGAAGTTATAAAGTGAAGTTAAAATTTGTAGTTTTTTGTAAAAAACTTTTTCTTAAAATTACTAGAATATGACATTATATTTTATTTTTATGAATTATAATGTGTGAAGGTTATGGCACTTGATATTGCCTAAAGTTTATGAAAAAGTTAAGAGGTGTTTTGTTAGTGTTTCAAGGTTTAAAAAGTAAGTTTAAATTGGCAGAGGCAGGTACCTTTGGCTTTGCTGCTGCTGATAAAATAAAAGAGAATGATGCGGCGGGGGACAAGCCTAGTTTGCGTGATTTGGTTGGTGGACTAAAAGACGTGATTGTGTTTATTCTATGTGGTCTTGTGTCTGCGTGTAAGATGACTTCGGGGGCTCTTCCATTTGGAATTGCGATTGTAGGAGCTCTCGGAAGTATTGGTGTTCCAGTGATTGTACCATATATCGTGGTGGCCGTAATTACTGCTATTTTCTTTGGTGGTACGGCACTATTGAAGTTTTTGATTGCTGCTACACTTTTTGTTGCTATTAAATCGTTTATCAAAAATGAGGATACCAAAATGTCCAATGCCGGAATCATCATTTTTTCTTCAGTTATTGCGGAGATTGTGGGGCTTTCTATTCATGGCGTGATTCTGTATGATGCTTTGCTTGCCATTTATTCCAGTATTTTAGTGGGAATTTTCTATTTGATTTTTGGGGAAGGTCTACCGGTGATTTATGATGCTGCCAAGGCAAAGGTGTATTCGGGAGAAACATTGATTTCTGCTGGCGTTATGCTTGCAGTTGCATTTTGTGGATTTGGTAGTTTGGGATTATGGGGAATTACCATCAGAGGAGTTCTTAGTGTCCTAATTGTGATGATTCTTGGATGGAAAAGAGGCGCTGCTATTGGTGCTGCAACAGGCCTTTCTATTGCATTAACACTGGGATTAATAGGGTATGGCAGTGTGGCTACTGTTGCTACTTATGCGTTCTGTGGATTGCTTTCTGGAATCTTATCTCGATTTGGAAAAATCGGTGCTGCCATTGGATTTATTTTAGGAAATATTGTACTTGCACTTTATGCGAATGGCTCAACGGAGGTAATTATTAGTATTAAAGAGATTGTTGTGGCATCAGTTGCACTTTTCGTGATTCCTAAAAAGATGCTTGTGGTGATTGATGACTTATTTGATTATAATACGGCACTTCCAGGAGAGGTGGCAGGTGGCTACATAGAGGAAAATACGATTTATAAATTGGGTGCTGTTTCTGATGTGATTAGTAGTATGGCCGAGAATGTTTCGAATGGAGGCATGGAAGGTACGCAGGCAGATGAAATTGGTAGCTTTATTAAGACACTCAATGAAAATACTTGTAGGCGTTGTGAAAACTATGATAAATGTTGGAAAGAAAATTATCATAAAATGTATGAACTCACTTTTAATGCCATTGAGACTTTGCAGATGAAGGGTGAGATTACATCAGACCATTTAGAGGATTTGTCTAATGATGTTTGTACCAAAAAGGATTTGCTTGCCGAGGGGCTTAATCTTTCATATGAAATATACAAGTTGAACAAGGATTGGCAAGCCAAAGTGAAAGAGCAAAGAATCCAGATGGCTCTACAGCTAAAGGAAGTTTCTAAGGAAATTGATAAGGTAAAGTCTTCTATTAAGGTAGGTAGCAAAAATGCGGAAGAAGAGGATTTGTTAGAGGAAGGTGTGCATCTGGAACCGTATAAATTAGAGCTTGGAATTGCGAAGGCAAAGAAGAGCAATAGTGTGATTTCGGGTGATAGCAGTACGGTTATCAGGTTAAAGGATGATAAAATTTTAGTGGCACTTAGTGATGGCATGGGTTCCGGTGAGACTGCTGCAAGAAATAGCAAGAAAGTGGTGCTTAATCTTGAAAAACTGCTTGATACTGGCTTTGAAGAAGAACGTGCGGTTAAGCTGATTAATTCTTATTTGCTTGTGGGAAGAAATGAAGATAACTTCGCAACCATTGATGCCATGGTATTTGACACAATATCTGGTATCACAGAATTTATTAAGATAGGCGCTTGTCCAACATTCATTGCGAGTAAAAAAGGACAGGTCATTACGATTGAAGCAAGTGCACTCCCAGTAGGAATTGTAGAAGATGTAGAGCTGGATGCCAAAACAAAGATTTTAAAATCGGGTGACACCATTGTGATGCTGACAGACGGAATCCTAGATGCTAATCCAGATGGCAAAGAAAATGCCATTCAAGAATTGCTTGCAACGGTCAAGAATACAAGTGCACAAAGACTGGCAGACATCATCTTACAAGAAGCAGTGGATTGTAATTTTGGTATTGCTAGAGATGACATGACCGTGATTGTTGCTAGAGTGGTTTAAAAATTGTAAAATTTCGACTTTTTTCTTGCAATGTGTTGTAGATAAATGTATACTAAACGTAAGGTTAATTTTAAACGTTTAGGAGGAAGGAAAATGGAAGGAAAAAAGAAAGTAAGTGTATCCGTAATTTTATTAGTAATAGCAATTATCGTGATTATTGTACAAGCAATATTGAACTATCAATTCTGTGCAGAAAAGAGAATTGCTGAAGAAAAAGTAGAAAGCTTAACAAATCAAATTGCTAATTTAGAAGGCAATGTTGGTAACTATAGAAATACATTAGATGAAATAGCAAACATCGTAAATAGTGCTTTAGATATAACTGTAGATGGAAATGTTGAGTCACCAAGTACAGATGTTTTAGGCGGAGAAACTACAGAACTTGGAGAAGAAAACACAGACGTTACAGGTACGGAAGAGTCTGAAAATGCTGAATCTGTAAATGAAACTGAAACTGAAACAAATGAAGTTGTTTAATTTGATAAAAAATAGAATATTGTTATTGAGTATCAAAACCTGGGTGGTAGCAAGCATGCTATCGCCTTTATTTTTTGCCTTGACAGATTAGGGACGGGGAAAAAAGTGTCAATTTTTTCTTGTCGAAAAAAGGAACCTAAAACAGTCATTTGCATAACATGTACTATACCAATTTAATTAGGAGGTAATCATGTATATGAGGAATAGAAATATGAACAGGCGCAGGAACATGATGAACCACATGTGTGGTAGAAATTGTAGAGAGCTTCCTGTGATGCCTGATGACCCACAGCTTGCGAATGCCTATGTTCCATATCAGTATGCGGATGATTTGTTATGTCCAAAAGATTCTTTAGAAAATGGAACCACATTCCCAGAGCTTGTTAGTCCATATTCCAAGAATCAATCTCAATGTGTTATCGCATTTTTATCTCAAACAGAGACATGTGAGGAGGTTGATCCTTGTGAATAATAACAATAATGAACAAGAGCGCGCCTTGAAAGAGCTGATGGCGCTCGATTTCAAACTTTATGATTTACAGCTTTATCTTAACACTCATCCATTCGATAGGGAAATCCTTGAAAAATATATGGATTTGGCAGATGAGGCGGAAGAAACAAGGGCAGAATACGAGGAAAAGTACGGCCCATTAAAGGCTATCAATGCCGCAACAAATACGGAATGGACGTGGATCAAGAACCCATGGCCATGGGAAAGGATGGGTGAATAATAGATGTGGGATTATGATAAAAAATTGCAATATCCTATCAACATTAAGAATCCAAATCCACAAATGGCAAAATTTATCATCAGTCAATATGGTGGACCAGACGGGGAACTTGCTGCATCGCTTAGATATTTAAGTCAAAGGTTCAGCATGCCAACAGAAATTACAAAGGCAACTTTGAATGATATAGGTACTGAAGAGTTAGGACATTTGGAGATGGTAGGAACTTTGGTTAGCCAACTAACAAAGGGCGTTTCACCTGAGATATTAAAAAGAGAAGGCTTAGGGGAATATTATACAGATCATGGTATATCTGTATACCCTCAAAGTGCAGCCGGAGTTCCATTTACCGCTGCTTATATAGGGGTAAAAGGTGACCCTATTACAGATCTTTATGAAGATATGGCAGCAGAACAAAAAGCTCGTTCGACATACGAATACCTAATCGATTTGTCGGATGACCCTGATGTAACGGATGTATTAAAATTCTTAAGACAACGTGAAATCGTCCATTTCCAAAGATTTGGAGAGGCATTAAGAGGCGTTCAAGATAAACTTGCCGAGAAGAAATTCTACATGGGCAATATGCCAGAAGGACTTTTAGGGGCAATGAATAAGAATGATAAACGTGATGAAGACTGCATTAGCTTGGGGGAAAGTGATAATGACAGAAAACCTGGCTGTGGATGCAATAAGAGGAACAATTATTGAAAATAATAGAAAGAGTAATCCTAGTGAGCTTAGTGCTCACTAGGATTACTCTTGATAAAGCATCAGATGAATTAATCGTAAAAGATTAAGACAATGCTAAAATAACGATTGCAAAGTTTTGAAATGTGATATATAATCATCAATGATAGAGGGAAACAGAGCGGTTTGCCATACTCTTTTCATATTGGAATCCTCCAAGAGAAGGAGATGGCGCTATGAGTACATATGAAACAGTATCTTTAATGATTATGTTTGGTATGCTAGTAATAGCAATCATTGACAAAAAGTCAAAAAAATAAACCGCCCTGCTGCTAACATGGCGGTATATAAATAAAAACTGTTATGTGGCGAACCGCTTATGCGGTACCTCTATCATTTATTATTATAAGGGCTACACCCCAAAATGTCAAGATATGCTTTATTTGAATAATTTTTAGACAAAATAAAAGCCTTCAAACTCTTATGTTTGAAGGCTTTCCCAGTGTTCTGAGCTATGGTGAGCCTGGAGGGATTCGAACCCCCGACCCACGCCTTAGAAGGGCGTTGCTCTATCCAGCTGAGCTACAGACCCATTTTGCTCGAACACATAGTATCTTAGCATACATTAGGGCATTTTGTCAACATTTTATTGAAAAATATTAAAAAATAGTGTAAAATTGAAATATGCAGAGAATTTAGTATTATCAGGACATATCATAAAGTTTGGGGTGAGATTATGAGTAGTAATATGAGTTATGAATTAAAAGATATCATTTTAACCACAACATACAAACATGATACAGATCAATCAATTGTAGGAATCAAGGAATTATTAGAATCGGGAGACCTTAGATTTATTAGCAGATGTAATGGGAAAACCGCCTTGCATCAGCCTGATAAACTTGGGGCAGTGCAAGATGAGGTTTTGAATGTATATTTGAGTGAACTTGCACAAGAAGTAGATGTCCTAAAAACCCCTGTTGATATGTTTCTTTCAAAAATAAAGGATGTCACTCATGTATCGGAACAAAAGATGGCATTAGCCATGAGAGAAGCTCTTGAATCGAGTAATCCAGCTGATTTCTATCAGCCATTTGAAAAATTAGCAGGTATGTTTCAAAGAGGCAAAAAGGAGGAAATTCACAAAGCGGTTCAGTCATTAAATGAATTTATTGGACATACAGGAGCATCTCCTAAAGAATTATTTGGCTGGTCAATTGCCCAAAAATGTGTCAATAACACTGTATGTCGTGAAGCAAATCTTGATCTTTCTTCTAGCACCTATGTGCTAAATGATAAAGTGGAACGTGTAAAAGCTGTCAAATCATATGTGGATAGTGTCCTTGATAGAGATGGTAATACGAATATGGTTGCGGCCGCAAATCCTTTGGAATATGCCATTCTTGAGACATATAGGAAATATCCTAATAGAGAAAGAATGTATGTAAGAGTTAATGAGTTCCTAGAGCATAGAGGTGAGAAAGTATTCACTAGAGAAAATGGTGCAAGAGATATGCTATGCCAGTATATGGATGAGCATGGAATGTATCTTGGTATGTACGTTGCAAGAAATATTGACAAATGCTATGATCTCCAAAAATCTGTGGAAAAATTGCATGGCATTACCAATGTTTCCATGAATGCTGAGAAAGTAAAAGAGGTGGCAAGTCAGTATGTGATGGTCACTGGATTAAATGCAAAATATGAGCAAGGGAAAATTTATGGAGGAGTAGTTGGTGATGTTTCTTTAGCCACAAGCATTGGCAATGTGAGGGGAAACCAAGAAGATGCGGTACTTTTAGTGGAGCATCCTAATAATAAAGATTTTAAAATGATGGTGGTTGCTGATGGTATGGGCGGCATGGACGGTGGTGAATATGCTAGTAATGCAGTGGTTAATGGCCTTTATCACTGGTTTACCAATATTGATGCTAGAGAGTACGAGCGTACGGATGATAGGCTTGCCAGTCAGTGTAGTACTGAGCTTCAGAATATTTCCAATGAAATTTATAAAACATCATCTGCAAGAAATATGAAATCAGGTTCTACGGTTGCATTAGCAATCGTAGGTAAGGATAGAACTATCATTGAAAATGTGGGGGATTCCAGAGCTTACCTTGTCAATCAGAATGGAATGGCTCTTGCAACGGTGGATGATTCGCCAATCAGAGAAGAATACAGAAACAATAGGGATGCAATGAGATTTGATAATAGGAGCAATAAGATTACCCAATATATGGGAGATGGAAGAGGAATCAATGTGCATAAGAACATCGTTCCGAACGCTAGTTATGATACGTTACTTCTTTTCTCAGATGGCGTTACGGATTTGGTTTCTGAGTCAAGAATCATGGCATTGACAAGAAACTCAAAAGGAAAATTAAAAGATATCGCTAATGAAATTAGCCAAAGAGTGAACCGTGCTTCTGAATTTGTAAGAGAAGCCATCAGTAACCCTGCACGAGCACCAGAGGAGTTAAGGAGGCGCCCTGATTTTGGACAAAAATTTAAAGAGGGAATGAATGCTGGAAAAGATAATACCAGTGCTATTGTATATCATAAAAAGAAAAACGAGGAATATGATAGATGAAACAAGAGAGGGTACACAGGATAAAATAAAAGAAAGGAAACGTGAAAATGTATGAAAAAAACTTTTACTGTAATCATCAATGGTGATGAGACAAGAGAATTTTCCACTCTTGCCACTTTTGATATTCCATCAAAAAATAAGAGCATTGTTGTCTATACAGATGATTCTGTGGATGAAAATAATAGGCCTAATATTTTTGTGTCAAGCTATGATAAGTACAATCAGTTAACGGATATCACAGATCCAGAAGAGATTGCAATTATTGAAAAATTTATCAAAGACATGTTAGAAGATGCGCAAGACGGGGTTGAAATAATTTAAAAAGAAAAAAACCGGGAACACGAATGGGGACGTCCATTGGCTGCGTTCAAAGTACATGATTGGGGACACTCATCTAATTTCTGATGAGTGTCCCCAATCATGTACTTTGAACGCAGCCAATGGACGTCCCCATTCGTGTTCTCGGTTTTTTCTTTTTAAACTACATAAATTCCGCCAACTTTTTTGCTGCTGGAAACACCAAGAAGATTTGGCTTAGAATAGGTATCGCTTTCACCAATAATAACGGTATCACCATCAAAAATAAAATTATTTTCTTTGGCAATCTGAAGTGCGGATTTAATCATTTCTTCCTCATTATCAGCCTCATTCACAAGGATGGGAGTCACGCCCCATACACTGCTCAAAAGTCTTGCGGTAGAAGCTTTTGGGGTGATGGCATAAATAGGACAAGCTGGTTTGAAACTTGCAATGGACTTAGGAGTGTGACCTCCAGAAGATAGAGAAAAGATAGCCTTTGCCTCTGTTTGCATGGCAAGTTCACACAAGATATGACCAACAATCATATTTGCCTTATTTTCTACAAGACCTGAATAATCTCTTTTTGAAAATCTTTTCCAATAATCAATTTCATTTTCTACTGTTGCTGCAATCTGTGCCATGGTCTTAACGCATTCTACCGGGAACTTTCCAGCAGCCACTTCACCAGAAAGCATCACGGCCGTGGTGCCATCATACACGGCGTTAGCAACATCATTTACCTCAGCCCTGGTAGGCCTTGGGGAATTTGTCATGGATTCTAGCATCTGTGTTGCCACAATTACAATCTTTCCTTTGGCATTACATTTTTTAATAAACTGTTTTTGAATGGAAGGCACTTTTTCCATTGGCACTTCCACACCCAAGTCGCCACGTGCCACCATGATGCCATCAGCCACATCTAATATCTCATCAAAATTGTCCACACCCTCTTGGTTCTCAATCTTGGCGATGATAGCTATATGCGAGGCATCCAGCTCTTTTAATAAGGCCTTAATCGCAAGAACATCTTCCGGCTTTCTGACAAACGATGCGGCAATCATATCAAACCCTTGTTCTGCGCCAAAGGTGATATCTGCTCTGTCCTTGTCTGTCAAAAGTGGAAAGTTAAGAGAAAGTCCTGGAACATTCACACTCTTCCTATTGGTTAGTTTCCCGCCATGGATAACACGGCATTTGATGTCCTTCTCAATCATTTCTTCCACCTGTAATTCAATCAAACCATCATTTATTAAAATAGTAGCCCCTGGCGTAACTTCTGCATACAGGGTCTCATAATTGACATAGACTCTTTCGGAATTTCCTTCGCAGACATCGTGTGCGAGTGTGAAGGAATCCCCATCTTTCAAAAACACTTCAGGCTCCTCAAATGTGCCAATTCTTATCTCCGGTCCTTTGGTATCAAGCATCATAGCAATTGGAAGATTCAGCTCCTCACGGACAGATTTGAACAAATCAATGCGTTTTTGCTGGTCCAAATAATCTCCATGTGAAAAGTTAAATCTTGCAACATCCATACCTGCCAAACACACTCTAGAAAGTGTTTTGACATCATCCACTGCGGGACCTAAAGTACAAACAATTTTCGTACGTTTCATTTTTCAAACTCCTTTCAAGTTTGACAAGTTAGGGACGGAGGAAAAAGTGTAAACCTTTACCGGACAAATAGACGGAGGTTTACACTTTTTCCTCCGTCCCTAATCTGTTAACTCTTTAGTTTAATCCGTTAACCATTTGCAAAGCGATAAGTCATGCTTATTAATGAGTAACTCATGTTTTGGTAGCACACGGAATGTGTATCCATAATTTCCACCTTCATCAATCAAAAGTTCAGCAGAATATTCATACTGTGAATCTCCATTATCTTTGCTAACATTCATTGGGGTATATAGGCTATTAATCATCTTTCCTGTTTCATCAAGCCTTCCGCAATAAACCTCAACCGTGGCACTTTCTGGAGAAACACCATTTAAGAATACATTACATGTCATGTTAACATTATTTCCAGCACTCACGGCGAGTTCCTCTAAATTACCAGTAGGGGTGATTTTAATCAATGGCCATTTTGACCTAATATCTTGTTCCCAAGTCAAGTAATTCTGAATGGCATCAATGTTATTTTCAACCGCTTTTACTCTATCCATTTGTGGAATATAAAATTTCCTCAAATAATCCACAAGCATTCTGCCAGTATTATAATTTCCGCCCACCGTTTTAATCGATGCTTTCATTTTTTTAATCCATTTTAAATTTAGGTTAGGAGTATTTCTTGCTCCGTCCTCCGAAACATTTTCCTTTGAATAATATAAAGGAATAATTTCATTTTCTAGTATATTATAAATGCTCTGAGAATCTGCATTATCTTGCAATTCATAATTGGTATATTCCGTGTCATCACCAATGGCCCAACCGTTTTGACCATTGAAACCTTCATACCACCAGCCATCAAGCACACTGAAATTAATGACACCATTTACTCCAGCCTTCTCTCCACTAGTACCACTGGCTTCCAATGGACGACGTGGATTGTTAAGCCAAACATCAACACCACTTACTAAATACCTTGCAACATACATGTTATAGTTTTCAAGGATGAAAACTTTTCCTTTGAACTGTGGCATCTCAGAGATTTCATAAATTCTTTTTACCAATTCTTGACCTTGAATATCAGCAGGGTGAGGCTTTCCGGCAAACACGATCTGAACAGGTCTCGAAGGATCATTTAAAATTTTTGTAATTCTTTCTAAATCTTTAAAGATTAAATCAGCACGCTTATAAGTGGCAAAACGCCTTGCAAAACCAATGGTAAGTGCATTCGGATTAAATAATTTATCCACCTCATTGATTTCCTCAACGGATGCACCGTGTCTGACTTTTTGTGCCTTAATATTTTTCCTAATTAAAGCTCCTAACTTATTTTTTTGAACCATATGAGCATTCCAAAGTTCCGCATCAGGAATATTATCAATATCATTCCAAATATCGATATCATAAGTCTGTTCTTGCCAGAATGGACGCATATATGCATTGTATAATTCCTTTAGAGTAGGGGCAAGCCAAGTGCAAGTATGAACACCATTTGTCACATAATCGATTGGAATTTCATTCGATGCTGTTTCTGACCAAAGATCAGAGAATAAACCTCTAGACACTTCGCCATGAAGCTTACTAACACCATTCTTGCTTCCTGCAATTTTTAATGCAAGCACTGCCATGTTAAAACCATTTGCAAAATCATTTTCCTTTTTGGTACCAAGATTTAAGAAATCATTTCTGGATAAACCAAGTTCACGACAATATTCATCAAAATATTTGTCTACTAAATCAACAGGAAAGATATCATTACCTGCTGGCACAGGAGTATGTGTAGTAAAAATGGTACAAGCCGATGCAATTTTTCTAGCAACGTCAAATGATACCTCTTTTTCAAACATGATTTTTTTGATGACTTCTAATGCCACAAAAGAAGAATGCCCCTCATTCATATGGTAAACAGTAGGATTGATTTGTAATGCTCTAAGTAGTCTCATGCCACCAATTCCTAGAATGACTTCTTGAGAAATTCTCATCTCTTGATTACCACCGTAAAGTTTTAATGTTAGTTGCCTATCCGTTGGTGCATTCAAATCAATATCGCTATCCATTAAGTATAGCGTAACTCTACCAACAAGAATCTTCCAAATCTTTAGATAAACAATTCTACCAGGAAACTCTACAGAAATAATCAGGTCATTTCCATTTTCATCTAATACAGGAAGAACTGGCAAATCCTCAATTGTTGCTGGAGAGTAATCAAAAAGCTCACTGCCATCTTTATTAATAAATTGATTAAAATATCCCTGCTTATATAAAAGCCCAATTCCTACAAATGGAATACCAAGGTCACTTGCTGATTTTAAATGATCTCCCGATAAAATGCCAAGCCCCCCTGCGTAGATTGGTAAGATTTCATCAAGCCCATATTCTGCAGAAAAGTATGCAATCATATCATTTTTGTTATTAGGAAAATTACGATTAAAATATGTATTATCTGTTGATAAATAATTTTTGAAATTTTCAACAATCAAATCATAATCTTTTAGAAATTCTGTATCATTTGCAACTTCTAAAAGTCTTTTTTGATTGATTCTAGAAAGAAACTTAACAGGGTTCTTTCCTACTTTTGAAAATAAATTTGAATCAATATAATCATATAAACGAAGCGCATAAGAATTCCATGACCACCATAAATTATTGGCGATATGATAAAGCTCTGAAATCCTTTCAGGCAACTGTGGCTTTACAGTTATTTTTCCGAACAAGTACACTAAAATTCCTCCTTTGTAAAATGGCATAATCACACCAAGTATAAAAACACTACTAATATTATCCATGATTAAAGCGTTAATGTCAATAACGTGAGTACGTTTTTTCTATGATATCTTCTAGATGATTATGATAATCAGAAAGTTTAAAATAGGCAAAATAATCCACATCCATATAATTTCTATTTCTAAAATTTAAAAGCAATCGATTTAAGATTAATTCCTTACGATAAAGATATAATTTTTTCGCATCGATGGAAGGAAAATTAGAATCCAAAACAGCATGGGTTAAATTTGAAAAACGGAATAACTCATATGCTGATAGATAACTATATTTGGATGTTAGGATTTGTCTTGTGATTTTTCCTTCATAAAATCGAATCATCAGTTCAGATAGAATCATAGAGATGCAGGTGTAAAGATAAATGTAGCTCAAATAAATATTTGAGGATTTTGAAATGCTTGAAGAAGGGAAAGCAGATAACATATTAAGGCAATCGTAATATTTTTGACATTTTATCATGACAGTATAAACTCCGTTTATCTTTTTGGCAAGGAAATGAATTTGGTGATAATTAGTTAGTTCCCTAACTAATAAACGAAAAAATATTTTTGAGTGCATTTTAATGATAATAAACTTTGGTGGCATTTTAGCACGCTCCTAACTCTTCCAATACGGCAACAAGCTTAGTATTAGCTGGAATACAATATTTTATTCAGGAGAGGAAAAACTGTCAATTATTTTTTCCTTGTTGGGTATTGAAAAAGCGGAATATTATTGTATAATGTATGTAGGAATATTTTGTGGTACATATAAAATAAATGCAGAGGTGAACAAATGAAAACAGTATTAAATATGCTGAGAGAAAAGCTTAATACTTTAGGATACAATGATAGTATTATTAATTCAGTGGTTGCAAAGCTTGATTTAGAGCCTTTTGAAAAATACTATTCAGAAAATGAAATTCCAAGTGATATGATACTTGTTGAAGAGTTTGATGAACCAAATGTTGAAATTATACAATTACTGTTAACAATAACACTTAAAATTACACAGGCGGAAATTTTGGAAGGGGATATTAGCATATCCTCTACTGATACTGCCGTTGGAACTAGGGTGGCAATTGCGGATTATTCACTTGATAAGCGTAGTGCGGTTATTGGAATTTCGAGTGATTATAAAATAAAAATTATACAGTATAAGCCAAATCCAAAAGTACAAAATCTTTATAGAAATACCACTTATGAACAGTATTATCGTGAAGATAGAGATGATATTACCAAGGATTATTATGAAGCCTTTGTGCAGAATGGAAGAGTGCCTGAAAGAAAAGTAAGAGAAATTTTAACGGTTCTTGTGGCAGATTTTGTGATTGATGAAATGGCGGTTTATGATGCAAATCCTAAAATTAAACTATATGATAATGAGCAGACATACGCCGAAAATTTGTATTCCTATTCCCTTAGATATATCAATGGCAGAACGAATCGAATTGAAATCTTGAACAAAACGGCAAGAATCAAAATGGCGTCAAAAAGTGTGCAGCCAGGATTAATTACTAATGACCCTTATATTAAAATTGATAAGCTTCCACCTCAAACGGACTTTCCACTTAATACCATTTCCTATTATTGGTGGTATGGAAGCAGAGGAAACCAGGAAGAACTAGCGGTGTTTGTGCCACCGCGTATTTATCCACAGGCCATGTTTTCTGAATTAAAACAAGAAGATCCAAGGATTAATGAGGTAACCATGGATCTTGTCAGAAGGTTTAGATCGGATGTTGGATTCTCATTAGATCCAGAGGAAATCAAAAATATTCTTAGTAAATTAAATGTGGAATTAATGAGCCCATCTTTAAATATTATCCGCGCAAATCTTACTAATAGAGCAGATACGGTGGAACCTATTAGATACAGGTATAAGGTCATCACAGATCCTGCAGAGTTTGAAGAAAAATTATATATCACTATTGAAGATAATGTTTCAAGAAGATATAAATATATGCTAGTTGAAAATATTTTAGATGATTTAACTACCATTGGAAATAAATTAGAGTATACAGATGAAAGAGGACATCTTGTCCGTAAACAATCTGTTGCAGATTTTAATGTGAATGCTCCTGCTGCAATTGTTAGGAGAGAAACCTTTACAGACATCACGAAGATACCAGAACTTTTAGGATATATTTATGAAGATATGACGTATTATGGCACAGATTCTTTGCCGGTTCCAAGTATAGAAATAGATTTTTATGTTCCAAAGGGAGCCATTAACAGGTCAAATGTTGTTATGTATAATGGTACACAGGCTGAAAACAGTGGCTCAAGGCAAAACTTATTTAATACAGATTCACAGATTAGCTCTAACTATGTCATTGGCAGTGGAAATGTTTTGCCAGGTTCTACTTCGGTAACGGTTAGATGTGTGAATTCTAAAGGAGAAATCTTAAAGGAAAATAAAATTGGTAACGTATTTCCAAAAACAAGTTATATGCCAGATGTCATTCCTGTTATTAATGATAAAGAAGGAAAAGAATGGATTGTAGAAAATGCTTCTGTTATGCCATTTACACTTACTTCCAACCCAGATGAAAATATCGTTCAGATAAGGTATATTGAAAAATATGCAAGGGTGGATGTTTCTTTTATTAATAGAGAAGGAAAAAGAATTGCTCCAGACAAACAAGAAATTGTGCAGGTTGGAGCTACTTATGATGCTACCTCAAAATCCATATGTAAAGACGAAAATGGAGATGATTGGAAACTTTTATTTAGCAAACCAACCAAATTGGTTGTGAAGGAACAACAAGATAGTAACAAAATCATTTTAGTTTATGATATTGAACGTGCTGATGTTATTATTAGGTACCTAACAATTGAAGGAAAGATAATTGCTGATGAAAAAGTTGTACAGAGTGCAGTAGATAAAGTATACTCTGCAGAAAGGATTCCATTTATTACAGATTTTGAAGGACTTGGCTGGGATTACGTGGAGAGCTCAAATCCAACAGTGATGGTTACGAACCAAGGAGAAAACATTATCAAACTTTTATATCAGGAAGCAAAGAGAAAGGTTATCACCAGGGTGGAGAGCTCGGAGAGTGTTGTTCTTAGAGATGATATCATTGAGTTCATGCAAATAGGTAAAAGAGTTCATGTGGATTTTGATTCTGACATTTATGATTTTGAAGCAAAAGAATGGTACTTGAGTAATCCGCTTAGAAATGAGATTATTGTAAATGATGATGAGAGCCTAAACGTATTAGAAGGAATTTATAGTCCAAAACTTGCAAAAGTTGCCGTTAAGTTTTTGAGCATGGATGGAAGACCGATTAGGGAGTCGGAAATTGTGGATGCACAAATTGGTTCTAGGTTTAATGCAGAAGATAAAATGGAAGTCATGGATAACTTTGGAAAGCTATGGACATGGAAAGAAAAAAGTGATGGCATTTTAGTAACAGATAGTGAAATGGGTAACTCGGTGACTCTAAAATATGAGCCACTTATGGTGAAAGTAACTATCAAGTATTTGGATGCTGAAATGAATGAGCTAATTCCGCCAAAATATGAAACATTACAGGCGGGAACATCGTATAAGAATACCCCAATGGAAAAGATGACGGATGCTAGCGGCAAAAAGTGGATTATTGATAGAGACAAGGTTCCTACTATCATTGTGAAAAAGTTTGAAGAAGAAAATATTGTTTCTATTTATTATGATAAAGAAACGGCAAAAGTAAGACTTACTTTCTACGATGCTTATAATAATGAGCTTAGAGAGCCTCAAGAGATTGATTCTCAAATTGGTGCATTACTAGAAACTGCATTATATGACAGAATCACGGACATTCATGGAAACAGATGGATGATGGCCACCAGTGAGCCAAAGAACCTTACAGTAAGAGAATCAGGAAATCAGATTAAGCTAATTTATGATGAATTAAAGGCGAAAGTTTTAGTAAAACACATTAATGTTAACACACAAAAACCGTTTGTGGAGGATATTGTTACCACAGTAAAATTAGGTGGCATTTATGTTCCTAATATTCGTCCCATCGTTTTGGATAAAAATAAATGGCAGTATAAATATATTGGGGAAGAAAATATTTCTATTGTTACAAAAGAAAGCGAACAGGATAATATTATCGTTTTAACTTATGATGAGGATAGAAGTAAGGTTGTTCTAAAATACAGAAATGAAAAAGATGAAAAGATCAGAGAAGATGCCATCAAAGAGGTACAAATTGGTAAGGAAATTAAAATAGATCCTATTTTGAAATTTAATGATACGAATGGATTGGGTTGGGAATATGTATCTTCTGACTCTAATACAAAAGTGGTAACTCCAAATGAAAACATTATCATCAGTCATTATAAGCCGCTTATGGCACCAATTATTAATAAATATCTTGACGAAGATGAGCAGGATATTGTGGTACTAAAAGAAGAGACAATGCAAGTTGGTAAAAAGTATATTCCACAAATTGCGGAGAGGATTACTGATGCGCAAGGTGCACTATGGAAATATCAAACCATATCGGCGGAAGAAGTGATTGTCAAAGATGAGACAAATATCATCACGCATGGGTATGCGAAGTTCTTGTCAGAAGTTACGGTTAATCTTTTGGATGAAGATAATCAGATGATTGATGAACCAATGAGACAAATGATACAGATAGGAACTACTTTTGAGGCTGCGTATGAAAAAGATTATACGGATAGTGAAGATAAGGCATGGATTTTTTATAGCATTGACCATACAAAAATTACCGTTGCAGAAGAAAAAGAAAAAAATGTGATTAATATCCATTATAAAAAGGAAATGGCACAGGTTCACTTAAATTATTTCAATATGAATTTGGGAGCGATCAGAGGCACTTTAATTGTGAATGCACAAATAGGAAGTATGTATACGCCAGCACCTGAAAAAGAAATTATTGATTCAGAATCTTTTGGCTGGGCATTAAGAGAAGATTTATTACCAACCATTAAGGTAAATCGAAACATCACAGAAAACGTACTTAATTTGACGTACGATAAATTATTGGTTGATGTTACAGTGAACTTTAAGGAAGATAAGAATGAAGATGTCATTTCACCAAACATTACTAAGCACCAAGTTGGTACCACCTTTATGCCAGATATTGAAGATTATATTGAAGATGAAGAGGGAAAAGAGTGGATACATGCTTTAAAACTAGAGAGCAAGTTCTTCTCCACCAATAAAAAAGTGGAACCAATTAAAGTAGTAAGAGATGAGAGTAAAAACGTGATTAATCTTCATTACAAGCCATCGTTAAATAAAGTGGTGGTAAGGTTTGTAGATCCTTTGGGAGCAGATATCAAGCCACCAGATGAGGTACAAGCCCAGATTGGTAGTAACTATACTCCTAGAATCATTGAAAAGATAGTAGGGACAGGAAATAAAAAATGGATGTATAATCCAAATAGTAATTCTACCATTAAGATTTCTAAAGAGGCTGATAAAAATGTTGTCAACCTTGCTTATGAGGCAGAGAAAGCACCTGTTATTTACACTTATAAGACAGAAGAAGGCGTGGAATTAAAAGAACCTAAGAAAGTACTTGTGCAGATTGGAATTCTTCATAATACATCGCCTGAAAATGTCATTGAAGATGAAGAAGGCAGAGTATGGGAGTATAAGTCTAAGAATCTTGATGAAATCAAAGTAGAGGAAGATGAAACAAAGAATATTGTAGATGTTGTTTACGCACCAATGAAAGTTGCTACCATCATTAGATTTGTGACTTTGAATGGAATGCAAATCATCCCTGATAGAACGGAAAAGGCACAGATTGGAAGTATCTATAAGCCTTTAATCGATGCTAACATCTCCAATGAAGAATCTAAATTATTTAAATTTGTGAAATGTGAACCTGAAAGCCAGAAAATTCAAGAGGTTCCATTAAATGCGAAAATGCCACTTAACGTCTTTACCCTTACCTATGAAGCATTATTTAGTAAGGCAAGGATTGTCTTTAGAGACGTGGATGGTAACAGTCTAAAAGATGATGAAGTCCAGGAACTTCAAGTGGGAAGCGTATTTGCACCGGCACCAGTACAGTATATTACGGACAGACAAGGGATTCAGTGGGAGCTAATTAATAAAGATGAGAAGATAGAGCCACTTTCTGTGAAAGAAGACGAGCGCGAAAATGTTATCACCATGGTATATGAGGTGGCAAAGGCAGATGTATCTGTCAGGTTTAAAGACATGGATGGTAATGCTATCAAAGAAACGGATATTTATCACTTGAAGGTGGGCAGCGAGTTTGTTCCTGAAATTGAAAATGAAATTGTAGATGCAGAGGGGAAAAAGTGGTTATATTCTTATGCAGATCCAATTAAGCTTACCGTGGGAAGTATTAATAATATTATTAATGTCATCTATCAGGAAAAGAAAGTTATGACCATTATTAAGGTTCAAACCACAGAAGGCAGAGGATTAAAATCAGATATTAGAACCAAACAGCAAGTGGGACTTAGATTTAGTCCTGCACCCGAGTCAAGAGTTCTTTATGATTCAGAGAACATGCTTTGGAGATATGCGTACAATAATCCACCGGAAATAACCATTTCTGAAAATATTGAGGAAAACGTCATTATTCAGTACTATACTAGTGATGAACGTAAGGTGACGAATAATAACGGCGAATTTGCTTATACGGCTGAAATGGAGAAATTTGTGGATAAGGACATCGCGGCGCAAGTAGAAAAAGAAGAGCAAGAAAAGCGTGAAAGAGAAGAGGAAGAAAGAAGAAGAGCAGCAGAGCTTGCAAGTAGCGAGGAGATTGTAAACTTTACAGACCCTTATTTACAACAGCTGGAAAGAAGTATTAAACTCACAAACAAAGAAAAAGGTGCTATTAACACTTTAAATGATTATAATACCAGAATTGTACAGCTATTGCATGAAGCACAAGAACATGAAGGTGATTTGGATGCTTTTGGATTAAAAGATAAGCTTAATAATATCATGATAAAGGAAAAAGAGCTTGTGCAGACAGGGCTTAGTGATATTATTGAAGAAGATAGAACAGGTAATAAGATTCTAAAAATATTTGAAGCGATTACCTCATCAGAAATGAACGATAAGTATTTTGTACTTTTACAACAAAAGAAATCCATTATCTTTGCAGATTACTTTGTCAACAGAAATATTACAGATATTGAACAGGCAAATTACATTGTGGAGAAGGGCAAGACTCAGAGTAGTCTTGAGTGTATCAATGAAAAGATTGCAGCTGCAAAGAGCAGAGATGAGGAACTCATCAAGGCGAAAGTTATCTTAACTTATGAAGATGCTATGCTAGACAATTACTATAGGGCAAGAAGTGTGGTAAAAGACGGTTACTTCAATAGTGAAGAAAGCAAGGAAAAGATGCCAACAGAGGTGAGAGTCATTGTGGCAAATTCTCTTCCAAATCAAGCAGTAAAACTATTTAACAAATGCATGAACTTAACAGTAATGCAGAGAAATGAATTAGATGGCATCATGAGACTACTAAATTCTCAGCAAATGACCACAGTTTCCAATGGCATTGCCAAGATTACAGATGGTAAGACAAGGAAAAATGCGCTTAAACTGTATAAGGAAATAACAGGGCAAAAGTAATAGGAAGAGATGAAATGTATGCTAAGAAGCGGCTATTCACATATTTGAATAGCTGCTTCTTGCAGTATTGATGAAAAACTTTAAAGAAAAAAGAAAAGTTTTATTACTGAAAAATTTTTAAATTGTCAATAAAATTGTTCACTATTACTGAAAAATTTTATTGACAATTTTAAAATTTTTCACTAAAATGAAAAATAGGAGGCGATAAAATGATAAATAGAGAGCATTATATTGCGCCAATTCGAGAATTTTATGAATCGGATTTAATCAAAATAATTACGGGAATCAGGCGCTGTGGAAAGTCTGTTATTTTGAATCAAATCAAGGAGGAGATTAAAAAGCAAACGGATAATATTATATATTTAAATTTTGAAGATAGGAGAGATCTTGCAAAAGCCCCAACTGCAGAAGAATTAGTGGAATATGTTGAAAAAAACAGAAAAGAAGGAAAATGCTATGTTTTTTTGGATGAACCACAAACACTCACAAACTGGCAAGAGGCATGTAAAACATTAAGACTCTACAATAACTCTTTATTTATCACAGGCTCTAATTCAAAAATATTATCGAAAGAATTTACAAAAGAATTCAGCGGTAGGTATGTTTCTTTTAAAATACGACCTTTTGTTTATAAAGAAATTTTAGAATATACCAAAGAATTAGGAAAAGAAGTTACCATTTCAGATTACTTAATTTGGGGTGGGTTCCCAAAAAGATTTGAATTCAACTCAGTGGAGGCAACCATAAGATATTTAAATGATTTGGATGATTCCATTGTTATCAATGATTTAATTAATAGATATAAAATTAGAAAAGAGAATTTATTTAAAAACATTGTGAATTTTATCTTACTTTCCAATGCAAGAACTATTTCCACAAAATCTATTCACGATTATATTGCTGGAAAACATGAAAGTTGCTCTGTGAATACTATTATTAAATATATTGATTATCTGGAAGAGGCTTATATCATTGATAGAATAAGACCATATTCTAAGAAGGCGAAAACGGAGCTTGCATACTATTCTAAAATATATAATGAAGATGTATCTTTAAATTCCATCAGATGTTTAGATAATAAATTTGACATTACACATAATTTGGAAAATATTATTTATAATGAGCTAATTTATATGGGATATGATGTGAAAGTTTTTAATGAAAATGGAAGAGAAGTTGATTTCCTTGCTCAAAAAAATAATAAGAAATATTATATACAAGTTGCTTACAGTGTGGTAGAGGAAAAGACTTATGAAAGAGAATTTTCTGCGTTTGCTCATATTGAAAATGATGCACAAAAAATTTTAATTACCAATGACGATATAGACTATTCTACCAGTACTGTAAAACATATCAAATTAAAGGAATTTTTGCTAATGAACGGACTAGAGGAATAGTAA
>JAFUGC010000037.1 GCA_017469565.1 Clostridia bacterium
ACTAGCTTTTTCTCATATAATAATTGAATAATCTCTAGCGTCTGGTCCGGCGAAATTTTAAACTTCTTACTACATTCATTTTGAATCTCCGCCAAATTATATAAAAGTGGCGCATTTTCTTTTTGCGTTTTCTTTGTGGATTCCAACACGGTAGGAACTTTTCCAGACGATTTCAACACTTCAATAAATGACTTGGCATCGCCTTCATTCTTAAAACCAATGTCATTATAAATCAAGTTCTTATCTAACGCCAATTTCACAATTTCTATATTTTCTGGGTTATCTTTATCACATTTCCACTCTGCGCCAATGCCCTCCTCAAAGGATGCTTGGATTTTATAATACTTTGACTTTTCAAAATGGGTAATCTCATATTCACGCTCCACAACCATACCAAGAACACAAGTCATCACACGACCAACAGAAATAGAAGTACGCTCCTCATTGTTACGCCTTGCCACTTCCCTGCCATAAGAAAGGGTAAGCAGTCTGGAAAAATTAATTCCTATCAAATAATCCTCTTTTGCCCTCAAATAGGCGCTGTCTGACAAAGAATCATATTCGGATAAATCTTTGGCATTTTTGATGCCATTTAAAATTTCCTCTTCCGTTTGAGAATCAATCCAAACTCTCTTTTTTACCTTATCCTTCACACCAACAATTTGGTCTACTAATCGGTAAATATATTCACCTTCTCTTCCTGAGTCAGTACAAACATAAATAGTGTCCACATTTTCTGATGTTAAAAGCGATTTTACCGTCTCAAATTGAGATTTAACACTCTCAATCACCTCATACTTCCATTCTTTTGGGATAAACGGCAGCGTATCATATCTCCATGCCTTATATTTTTCATCATAAACTTCTGGATAGCTCATAGTCACCAAGTGACCTACACACCAAGTAATGATGTAATTTTCAGACTCTAGGTAACCATTTTTTCTGGTAGTATTCACTTTTAAAGCCTTTGCAAATTCCATTGCAACGCTTGGTTTTTCTGTAATTAATAGTTTTTTAGACATCCAATACTTCCTTTCTCATTAACCATTATTTTATTATAAATGCATGGATTAGGCAATTAATAATTCGCATTCTTTTTAATCGACATAATTTGTTGACTTTTCTTGAATTCTATGGTATTATATTATCCGTAACTGAATCCCAATTAACTTTTCTGACAATGAAAGGAGAAAAAAATGAAGTACAGCAAGTCTCAGATCATGACGTTGGAGCGGACCCGCGAAGAAGCTCAGATTCACAATTCCAAGTTGCTGGGTGAGGTAGCAAAGCGCTATGGTATTCAACCGAGTTCCCAGTTAGTTGGAATCGTGAAGGCTCTCGGAAATCCGCTTGACAAATTGATTGTGATTTCCAGTGAAGACTTCAATCTCCGTTGGCCGGAGCTCATGAAGTCTGATGACCATTCCGCCATCAAGCTGGGCAAGCGCAACACGAGGAATCATATCTCTGTGGCGTTTGTTTGCTCTCCGGAATTTGAAGAGAAACTGTTGGAACGTGCTGACATGTTCAAGCGCAATTCCAACGTAAACCGTTTGTGCGGTATTCTCCAAAAAATCACCGGACAGGAAAACCCCATGTTCCGGGACTTTGTCCTGAATGTGTTGCCTGCTGACATTCCCGAATCCGTCAAATTTGACGGTAGCCGGCCGCGGATTTCCAAACTGGCTTTTTCCGAAGATGCCAAGGTTTATCCCTATCCTGGTGATGATTCCATTTTTGCCGTGATTCACTGCAAGAACGGAGAAAACCTCCTCAGCATCTTTGTAGATGGTCTGGACTATAAAAAGTCCTTTGCCAACCATCTCCAGAAGAAGTTGGACATTCCTATGGAACTTGCCACCAGAATCAGCGCGGCACTCCCCCACGATGAGTACTACAAAGTACGCTCATTTGTGGACAAGGACATTGAGCATCACGTCACCACCATGGCGCGTGTGCTGGGGGTCAAGCGGGGAGATACCGTCAATGATCTTCTGCAGGGACCTGTGGATGTCATCGTAGGTGCATTCTCCAAAAAGCTTGCACTGGATGTGGATGATGAGCTCCCGTCCGCCATTTTGGTGAACGGGAAAGTAAATCTCTACATGCCCGCGGTATGACCCTGTACAACAAGCAAGACCATCCGTCTTTTCGGATGGTCTTGTTTTTTTCCTTTATCCATGATAATAAAATACTCTCATCAAGTCTGTAATTTTATTTAAAAATCGATAGTAAAAATACCTGTTCAAATCATAAGCCAAGGTGACCTTTCCTTTTTTCAAACAGCGACATGTAAGATAAAATGGCGTTTTAATAATATCCCTCTTCTGATACGCATTCGTAAAAGGACAATTAAGGCCATCATAGAGGCCCTGAAGATAAGCTAAATTCTCCCCTCTCTTCTTAGGATTCTTAGGGTTAGCCTCACAAGCTACTGTATCCACCATATCTCTTTCTTCCAAACACATTTTCCATCTTTTCTCATCAATATGCTCTCTAATGCTTGGAATCCTCATAATTTGCTCCGTCACATATTCATAAAACTTTTGATATTTTTCAAAATAGTGGGAGACATATTTGCGGCTATGGGATTCCGATTTGATATTTTGTAGCCATGCATACACAGACTCCGCCTCAAACGATATTCGTTTGGCATGAAGCAAACAGTCAAGATTAAACAAGAAATCATCTTCATAATTGATAAAGCTATGAAACGCAATCTGATATTTTTCAATCATTTCTCTTTGGTACATACAACTCCAAATGGAAAAGATATAGATTCTATCAACCGGCATATAACCAGCATTCAGACAAGCGTTACTATACTGAAAAATATAGTCTTCCAGCTCCTCACTCTCCATGACCATGCTCTCCTTGGCTGCCCAAAATTTGGCATGATTTTTCCCTCGAATATAATCATGCGAGCCAACACAAACATCGCTATGAAACTTTTCAATATTATCCTTCAATAGTTGATAAGAATTAGGATACACAATATCGTCCTGATCTGCAAAACAAATATATTTTCCAGTAGCCTTTTTTAGCCCAAAATTTCTCGTTTTTGCAATCCCCTCATTTTCCTTGGAAAAGACCCTAATTCTCTCATCTTCTTTTGCCAGTTGATTTAAAACTTCTAAACTATGATCCTTGGATCCATCATTAATAAGCAAAATTTCTAAGTGTGGATAAGTACTTTTTAAAATAGATTCCACACACCTACGAATATATTTTTCTCCGTTATATACTGGAACAATTACCGATACGACATTCTCCATATAATCCGCCCTCTAACTCAATTTTTAGTATCCTACTGACCCCACATTTCCCTATGACATTAAACATCACAAGATTAAATCTTATAATAAATCATTTTTAAAAAATACGTCATTTTCATAATCAAACAGTGATAAAGATAACGGTCCATATAAAAAGCAAGCCCTACTCTACCTTTTTTCAAACACTGATCCGTCAAATAATATGGCTCTCGATATACCTTTTTAATAGGATAATCAGAAAAATCACACCCTAGCTGCTTGGCATCATCAAACAGTTTTTGCAAATAGGCAATACTCCTTTTAGCGGCCGTCTTATTTTCCGGAAATGCCTCATTCACAGTGGAAGCAATTAAATTTTCCATGTGGAAATACCTTTCAAACTGCTGAAAATCAATTTTTTTCTTCATTAACTGCGTATCCTTTAGCTGACTCACAATGTACTGATAATGCGAATCATTCTGACGATAAAAATCCGCAATATATTTGGGATTATGAGAATAAGACTTAATATTTTGCACCCAACCATAGATAAACTCCTTCTCAAATGACACTCTTTGCGCATGCATTAAAAAATCAAAGTTAAAGATAGAATCATCATCACAAGAGACAAAATTCTTAAATGTGATATGATACTGATCAATGATTTTCTTTTGGTACATGCAGTTCCAAATGGTTGGAAGATAAGAAATATCATGATGTTGATATTTCACAAACCCCAAAATATAATCTTCAATCTCCTCTCTTTCTATCACTTTATTTTCCACTGTGGTAGAAACATGCTGCACTTTTTTTCCCCTGATACAATTGATAGAACCAATACACATATCACTCTGATAATCATCCATATTTCTTTTTAATGTTTCATAAGTATAAGGATAAACAATATCATCTTGATCCACAAAACAAAGATACTTTCCCGTGATTCTTTCTAGCCCATACATTCTTGCCGAGGCAATGCCACCATTTTCTTTCGAAAATACTTTCACTCTTTTCTCCTCTGTAGAAAATTCCTTTGCAATACTTTCACAAACTTCAAGACTATGATCCTTAGAGCCATCATTAATGAGCAAAATTTCTAGATGGGGATAAGTATTATTCATGATAGATTCTACACATTTACGAATATATTTTTCTCCATTATATACTGGAACAATAACCGATATTAATTCTTCCATAACATGCTACAACTCCCTTTGCACAATCAATGTACCATAAATACACACTGAGGATGCCCATTTATTGTGCATCCTCAGTTTACGAACTCACACTCATGCAGTGTGCAACTTATTAATCTCACTCATGATTCTACTGATTGCACCAACATTTTCTGTTCTCAGTGCACTACTCTTCATCTTATCATATTTTTCTTTATTATTTAGGATACTAACAATTGTATTTTCCAAATTTTCTCTTGTCAAATCTTTTTCCTCAATAATCACACCACCGCCATAATCCGCAATGGTTTTCGCATTATAATACTGATGATTTTCCGCCGCATATGGAAACGGGATTAGGATTGCAGGAACACCTGCAATTCCAAGCTCTGTCACCGTTAGTGCACCACTCCTACAAACAGCAATATCACTAGCAGGCATTACTTCATCCATATTATATATGTATTTTTCAATTTTCACATTTTGGTTTTTGACATTCTCACACTCTGGATTAATTTTAGCCATAATTTCATCATAATGAGCAGGTCCAGTAGCATAAATCACTTGATAATCCTTGATATTGGACGTATTAATGAATTCTATCATTGTATCATTAATCTTCTTTGCTCCCTGACTGCCACCAAACACTAACACAAGTGGCTTTTGGATACCAAGCTTTTTCTTAGCCTCTTCCCTAGACAACTGCACTTTAAATTTTGTGGGATTTCCCGTAAATACAGCATGTTTTGCTTTAGGTAATCTCTGAATGGCATCTTGAAACCCTAGTGCTACCGCATTTACTTTTCCAGAAAGCCATGTGGTGGTTTTTCCAGGAAGAGCATTACTCTCATGGATAAAAGATGGTACTTTACACCTTATGGCAGCAATCATGGCAGGTGCTGTCACATAACCACCTGTGCCCACAACCAAATCTATTTTTTCCTCTTTGATAATCTTCTTGACATCTGCAATCCCTTTGAAAAGTTCAGACACTGCTTTCACATTTTTCAGTGATAAACCGCCTCTAAGCCCTCTGGCATGAATATAGCGAATATCATATCCTGCTTTTGGAACCAAATCCACTTCCATGCCGGTATTAGTTCCCACAAACAAAACACTATGCCCTGCCTCTTTCAAGGCATTAGCAATTGCCACACCTGGCGTAATATGACCGCCAGTACCTCCGGCCGCAATAAGTACTTTCACACGCATCCCCCCACAATTATCCTATGTGGAAAAACAATTTTCGTGCCATCACTTCTCAGACTTTTTCTTGCTCCTAGTAGTAGTCTTTGTCTTGGCAGTTTTACTCTTTGCCGTACGAGATTTAGTCTTCTTAGCAGATGGCTCCTTTTGTAAATTTGCCATCTTAATCTGTCCATTCTTATCCGGTCCATTCCAAGCAATAAAATCACAGCTACTGCCTTCTCCCTTATTGTTTTCACATATATAATATTTTTTACCGCGTTTACTTTTTCTAATTAAGATGTCTCCTCCACATTTAGGGCATTTGACATCTAGTTTCTGAACAATTGGTTTAATATTTCTACATTCCGGGAAACCTGGACAAGCTAGGAACTTACCATACCTTCCAATTTTCACAACCATCATCCTGCCACATTTCTCGCAAGGAATATCCGTCTCCTCATCTTTGATGACAATCTTTTCAAGTTTCTTTTCTACTACTTCTAGATTCTCTTCAAATGGGCCATAAAAATCTTTAATGACATGCTTCCATCCCGTTTTTCCTTCTGCAACATCATCTAACTTTTCTTCCATTTGTGCTGTAAATTCCACATTCACAATATCCTGGAAATTATCCTTCATCACTTGGTCTACAATTTTACCAAGCTCTGTAGGTTTTAACGCCTTCTTTTCACGGTCCACATATTTTCTATCAATAATGGTAGTAATAGTTGGTGCATAAGTACTAGGACGTCCAATTTCTTTTTCCTCTAATGCCTTTACCAAACTTGCCTCTGTATATCTTGCTGGTGGTTCTGTAAAGTGCTGCGCTGGCAACAATTCTTGAAGCTTTAATTTCATTCCAACTTCTAAATCTGGAAGAATCACATCTTTTTCTTCTAAGAAATCATCATTACCTTCTACATATAAGGAAATAAAACCAGGAAAACGAATCTTAGAACCATTTGCCTTAAACAAATATTCTCCAGCTCCAATTTCTACTGCCATGGTATCATAAATAGCAGATGCCATTTGCGATGCCAATAACCTATCATAAATTAATTTATATAACTTATACTGTTCTAAAGAATACTTATTTTTTACTTCCTCTGGGGTCATATCCAAATGTGCTGGTCTAATAGCCTCATGCGCATCCTGTGCCTCTTTTTTAGTTTTATAATATCTATTTTCGTAATACTCCTTACCAAAAGTTTTCTCAATCTGCTCTTTTGCCATGGCACGAGCCTCATCAGAAATTCTGGTAGAGTCTGTTCTCATATAGGTGATAAGTCCACCTTCATAAAGTGTTTGTGCAATGGACATGGTTCTCTTAATTTGAAAACCAAGTTTTCTAGATGCCTCTTGTTGAAGTGTGCTAGTAGTAAATGGGGGAGCAGGATTTCTCTTTTTCTCACCCGTTTTAATAGAAAGCACAGTATAATCCTGACCTTCTAAATTTTTTAAAATTTCCTGCATTTCTTTTTCTGAAGTAATTTCAATCTTTTTCTTTGCAGTCCCATAAAACTTAGAAATAAAAGCCTTTTTACTCTTGCTCTCTTTTAACTTTGCATCCAATGACCAATATTCTTCTGGTTGAAATTTTTCAATCTCTTCTTCCCTTGCCACAATCATTCTCACAGCAACAGACTGCACACGCCCAGCAGAAAGACCCTTCTTTACCTTTTTCCAAAGAAGTGGGCTAATCTTATAACCAACAATTCTATCAAGCACTCTTCTTGCTTGCTGTGCATCTACCAAATCTTTATCAAGAGCCCTAGGCTCCTTAATTGCTGTTTGAATTCCCTTTTTTGTTATTTCATTAAAAGCGATTCTACAATTAGAATCACCATCGATATCCAATAAATATGCTAAATGCCAAGCAATTGCTTCTCCCTCACGATCAGGGTCAGTAGCAAGATAAACTTTCTTTACCTTTTTTGCTTCTGTCTTTAGCCTTTTGATAAGATCTGCCTTTCCTCTAATATTAATATATTTAGGTTCAAAATCATTCTCTACATCTACACCAAGCTGTGATTTTGGCAAATCTCTCACATGTCCCATAGAAGCCTCAATTTTATACTTACTTCCTAAAATTCTTTTTATTGTAGTGGCTTTCGCAGGCGACTCAACAATCACTAAATAATCAGCCATTTCAAATCTCCTTTTAAAATATCATTACTCTAAGTATTATAACCATTATCAGCTGATTATGCAAGGCTTAAATAAAATCCTCCATCACGTCTTTTAAATGTACCGGCATTACTTTATTTTTTCTCAACAAATCTGCAATGCGAAGAATTTCTTTCCTATTACAAGTAATATCTCTCAGAAAATTTCTTTCATGATTTGAAAATTGATTTGCAACTTTTTCAATTTCGATACCATAAGAAACATGCCTTGCATTCAATTCCTCATAAAATATATTTTCCTTAATAATATAATAGTTGAGTTCCACTATGCTGCCATCCGGCACTTCCACATCCTCTTTGCCCACGAGCACTTTTGCCACCGTATTTTCCTCCTTTTATCCTTCGTACAGTATCCATTATAAGTATTAATGATTTCACATTTCAAGGTTTTTAAATCGCAAAAAGTGACACGATGTGCCACTTTCCCAAATCAATATAGAAATAATCTAATCACCAATTTTCTTTCTGATAAAATATGTTACAAAGAATATCAGACTAGCAATTAATACAATGGTTGGTCCCGTTGCAATTCCCTGCATATACGAAACAATTAATCCCACAATTCCTGAAAACAGTGCAATAAGAATGGAATAGAAATGATATTCTTTAATGTTTCTGGCAATATTTCTACTTGCAGCCGCAGGTAAAATCAATAAAGAATTGATAATCAATATTCCCACCCATCTGATAGACATCATGACAATCAACGCTACCAATACAACAAAAAGATTCTCCACTAATTTGACACTGATGTTTTTACTTTTTGCCAGCGATGAGTTTAAACTTATCGCAAACATTTTATTAAAAAATAAAAACCAAAATACAATTACAAAAATTGCAATAACAAGAAGTGCAATGATTTCCGAGGGAACAATACTTAAAATGTCACCAATCAAGTAATTAGAGAATTTTGAAAAATTTCCATTTTTAGATAGAATCACCAGTCCCAGAGCAAGCGCCGTAGAAGAAAATACACTAATGATGGTATCTCTAGAAGTTACCTTAATATCCTTAATTTTATTCAAAAGTAATGCAAAAATTATACCAAAACAAACCATGGAAATAGTAGGATTTGTCACTCCCAAAAGAGCACCAATAGCAATACCAGTCAATGCCGAATGACCTAGTGCATCAGAAAAGAATGCCATTTTATTATTGACTATCACCGTACCAATAATTCCAAAAAGCGGTGTTATGATAAGAATCGCATATAATGCGTTTTTGATAAACTCATATCTAAACATCAAAACTCTACCCCTCTACCTTTCCAAACGTTTCCACAAACTCTTTAGAATGCATTACATCATCAGCTTTTCCCTTGGCAACAATTGTTTTATCCAATAAAATCACTTTATCAGCATATCTTTTCACATATTCAAAATCATGTGAAACCATCAGTACTGCCAAATCATAATTTTCCTTTAGATAATGAATCTTCTCATAAAACATTTCCTTACCATTTCTATCAATTCCGGAAACTGGTTCGTCTAAGATTAATAAATCTGGATAAGGCATTGTGGCAATAGCAAGCATCACCCTTTGCAGCTGACCACCAGACAATGTATTAATCTTAGAATCGATAAGTGATTCTGCGCCAAACTCCTTAAGATGTTCCTTAATCTCCTCATAGTATTTTTTACTTTTCGGAAGAAATGATGGATACTTGCTAGTAAAACTCACTACCACATCATAAACAGTAGCAGGTGAATTCTCAATATCAAGCTTTTGGGGAACATATCCAATCTTAATTTTCTTGCCAGAGTTTTCTCTATCTTTGAATAAAATTGTTCCTGTATGTTTTACCTCACCCAAAATTGCTTTCAATAAAGTAGACTTTCCAGCACCATTTTTTCCGATGATTGCAGTAAGCTTACCACAATGAATATGTATATTCACATTTTTTAAAACTTCTTTTTTTCCAAAAGAAACATTTATATTCCTGATTTTGGTGCAACAATATCCACATTTTTCAATCATTCGCCAAGCGCCTCCAATAAAACATCCAAATTATTTCTCATTGCTTTTTCATAAGCATCTTTTTCAAAAGCCCCAGTTACTACTGGATCAAGTTCATATACAGGAACGCCGGTTTCATTTGCTATAGTAATTGCAGCAGATTTAGAATACTGCGGTTCTGTAAAGATAGCACTTACATCATTTGCCCTCACCAAATCAATAATCTCTGCAAGTTCACTTGCACTAGGGCTAGTTCCAGGCTCCCTCTCCACAACTGCCACAATATTTAAATCATACTCTTCTGCAAAATAATCAAACGCTTCATGGAAAGTGACAATATTTCTTTTAGAAATTGATGTAAGCCCCTGATGCATTTCATTACCTAAACTTTCTAATCGAGAAATGTATGCCTCTGTATTTGATGCATATAAATCAGCATTTTCAGGATTATATTCGATTAGCTTTTTTGAAATATTTTTTACCTCTTCTATATAAAGAGACACACTCACCCAGATATGCGAATTTTCCTCATCCTCGTGAGAATGCTCTTCCAGCAGCCCTTCCTCTTCTTCTCTATGAATAAACTCCTCAAGAATCTCATCGCTCGCATTAATCACAATTAAATCTGGATATGCACTCACCGCTTTATCTAAAAAGCTCTCCGCTCCACCACCATTGATAACAAAAATGTCTGCAGTTTCAAGAGTAATCATATCCTTTACTGTTAATTGATAATCATGCAAACAACCAACATCGGGACTTGCAAGACATTGCAAAGAAACATTTTCTGCACCATCAATAATATTGCTTGTTGCAATATATATTGGGTAAAAGGATGTTACGATATTTAAATGATCATCGGCCTCAGCCGGCTGATTTATAGTACAACCACCAAGAAGTAAAGTCAAAACAGCCATGACACATATTATCCAAACTCTTTTCATCTTCTCGCCTAATCTCCATTCTTAATTTTGCTTTTAGCCTCTCACGATTAATACCGCCTCTGATTTATCTTTTGACTGAAAAAACGCTGTGCCAACAACAATAATGCTGGCACCAGATTCCCTTACCATAGCGGCATTTTCCAAGTTAACGCCACCATCTACCTCTATTTCTAGATTTGGTTCTAAATTTCTAATTTCTTTTACTTTCTCTAAACACTCTGGCATTAATTTTTGACCGCCATAACCAGGCTCAACTGTCATCACGATAACCTGATCAACAGAGCTTAAAAGTTCCTTGATAACGCCAATATCTGTATCAGGCTTTATAGCTACACCAGCTCTGATGTTATGTTCATGTAAAAAATCAATAATCTCCTTTGCCTCATGAATAGAAGAAACAGACTCAATATGAAATGTAATGCTACTCGCCTGCAAATAATCTTCTATTACTATTCGTGGATTTTCCACCATGAGATGCACATCAAGTGGTAAAACAGAATTCATATAAGCACTCTTGAACATAAAGACACCATCTGTTGTATTACTCACAAATTTACCATCCATCACATCGATATGGATAAAGTCCGCGCCACTAGCACTTACGATTTGAACAGCACTATCCATCTCATCTCTATCTACTGAAAGTATTGACGGAGCAACTCTTACCATTTCTTTTCTCCTTTTATTTTTTCATAAAGGGCAACATATCTATCATATCTGCCTTTATCAATTTTTCTTTTACTAACTGCCTTCTTGATACCACAGTTAAGCTCTTTGATATGGGTACAAGAACGATACTCGCAATCTCCCACATACTTACCAAATTCAATAAAATAATCTGCCAATTCCTTGCAAGAAATCCCCTCGATTTCAAACGAAGAAAAACCTGGTGTATCCGCAATAAAACTATTATTCGCAAACTCAAAAAGTTCCACATGTTTGGTGGTATGCTTTCCTCTTTGCAACTTTTCTGATGTTTCTCCTTCTTTTGCAACCTCTTCATTAAAAATATTATTAGTAAGTGCTGACTTGCCAACACCTGAATTTCCACTAAACGCCGTAATCTTATTACTTATGATTCTCGCAAGCTTATCAATGCCAATTCCATTTTTGGCTGTGGTAGTTATCACCTGATAACCAATATTCTCATAAGTCTCAATAATCGAACTATAATCTGCATCCAAATCAATTTTATTAATACAAATAATTGGCTCCACTCCATTTTTTTCTGCCATCACAATTTGCTTATCTAATAACATTAAATCTGGAGTAGGATTTGTGGAAGCAACCACAATAACAAGCTGATCCACATTGGCAATCGGTGGACGAATAAATTCATTCTTCCTAGGCAAGATTTTTTGAATTGTCCTAGTTTCCTCATCCACCTGTACCATATCTCCTACCAAGATAGGAGATTTTTTCAGTTTTAATAATCCTCTTGCAATACAATCAATCACTTTATCTTCTGCTTTTACACTATATAAATTTGGCTGAACTTTTATTACAATACCCTTCATAATTACTCCTAAAACTTTTTTTACTCATATCCTATAACATCATTTCCGAAACAACTTCATCATCAATGTATACCTTTAACATAGCGCCTTTAATGTCAGGAACATCCACTTCAATCCTTCCATCACTTCTAGAATGTGTTGCCTCATATTCTATTTTCTTGCCTAAAGTATTGCTTTCAAGAACAACCTTAACATTAAACCCGTCTTTCTTGCCGGCATTGCTTAAATCAATTACAACTTGTCTCTTAGCGGTAGGTTCCCCATTCGGTGTACCAGAATTATTACTTTCATTACCTGTTGGATTATTAGCGTTATCATTGCCACTGTTTGACTCTCCACTTGTTGTTCCGTTTGCCAATCGATTGACTACTAGTACAATTTCAGTAAGTTCTGGCTGATAAGAATCTTCTTCTGGTGCTTGACTAATAACAACACCATCTGCCTCTCCAGCCTTTGCAACATAGGTAACATTAGCAATCAATTTTGAATCATCTAATAATTTTCTTGCCTCTGTCTCCGATTTTCCAAGAACAGAAGGAACCTTCACAAGACCGCTATCACCTGAAGCAGAGCCCATGCTAATATACACGGTAACTTCAGAACCAATATCTACTTCTGTATCACCTTTTGGATCTTGTCTAATGATTTCACCAGATTCTACTGTTTCATGATATTCAAACTCTTCCTTGTAAACAAGACCAAAGCTTTCAATTCTAAGTTTGGCTGCTGTAGTAGAATTTAAAATGGATACATCTGGAACCATTACTTTATTAGCACCCTTACTAAGCCTTACACCAACCGTTGCTCCTGATTTTAATCTATATCCCTCTGCATATTCTTGATAAACTACAAAGCCTGCAACAGGGAACTCATCACTTGTCACATTTGCTTGAACTTCCATTTTAAGTCCATTGGCTTCAAGTAACTTCCTCGCCTCTTCTTCACTATATCCAACAATAGATGGAACCTCAACAGTAGAGCCAGTGCCTAAAATCATGGTACTAACTGCCTTTCCTGCCTGAACACAAACTAAAAATACCACAGCGGCAAGTAATAAAAATGCAAATAATCTAACTAATGCTTTCGATTTTGTAACCTTCTTACTTTTACTCATATCATCAACATCCTGTTCCTTATTTTTTTTCTTAGCTTCTGTTTTTTTATATTCCTCTTTTGTATTCATCTCTCCAACAATTGGAATCCTTTGTGTTTGGAACTCTCCTGACCTATTATTGACATCCTTTAATGTAATATCGTCAGGATTTCTTAAAATGGTATTTAAATCAATATACATAGCCTGTGCGGAAGCATATCGATTTCCAACCTCTTTTTGCATTGCCTTTAAAATCACATCATTCAATGCCTTAGGAATTTCTGGTGTAATATGAATTGGCTCTTCCGGCTCATCATGCAAATGTTTTAATGCAACAGCAACCGGGGTTTCATCCTCAAATGGAAGTTTACCAGTAACCATTTCATAAAGCACAACACCTAAAGAATAAATATCTGATTTTTCATCGGTATAACCACCTCTAGCATGCTCTGGCGAAAAATAATGTACCGAACCAATAGTACTTCCAAAAGCATTAATGGTAGAATTAGAAACCGCCTTAGCAATGCCAAAATCAGTAACTTTTGCTACACCATCTTTTGTAATAATAATATTATGTGGTTTAATATCCCTATGTATGATATGGTTTTTATGTGCCTGATTAAGACCTGAAGCAATTTGAGCTGCAATCTTAACAGCATCTTGCCATGGAATTTTTCCACTCTCCGTGATAATCTCTTTTAGCGTTTTTCCCTCTATTAATTCCATTACAATATAATGTTTTCCATTATCATTTCCAACATCATAAACAGAAACGATATTTTGATGAGACAAACTTGCTGCAGACTGAGCTTCCACTTGAAATCTCTTAATAAATTCAGAGTCATTCGAAAATTCATCTTTCAAAACCTTTACGGCAATGTATCGATTTAAGATGCGGTCCCTTGCCTTATATACAGTAGCCATGCCACCAGTTCCAATATTTTCAATAATTTCGTATCTATTGCCTAGAATTTTTCCTATCATATCCATTTAAACTCGAACCTCCACTAATCATTTGAAATTAGTATTACACTTATATTATCAAAGCCACCATTCATTTTTGAATGTTCAATTAGGTTATTACAAGTTTGCTCCAAATTTTTCTTACCGCTCACTACTTCATTATAAATATCTTTCACATCCATCATGTTAGTAAGTCCATCCGAACAAATAAGCAAAATATCATCTTTTAAGAACCCCTTAACCATGATATCAGGTTCCACTGTTTCTTCGCATCCCACCGCTTTCAAAAGCATATTCTTCTGTGGATGATGTAAAGCCTCCTCCTTAGTAATGCTACCATCCTGCAGTAATGCTTGAACATAAGAATGATCACGCGTTAACTGTCTTATAATATTTTTTCTAATTCTATATATCCTACTATCTCCCACATGTCCAATATAAACCTTATTCTTTAAAACTAATGCGATACTAAGTGTAGTGCCCATACCACTATATTCTGGCACCTCTATCGATTTACTATAAACATATTTATTCGCATTCATGATAGAGGTCCTTAATAATTCCTCAATTTTTTCTTTATCATCTTTTGCCTCTTCAAAACCCGCGAGAATTGCCTGTCTGGCATATTCAATTGCCATTCGACTAGCAATTCCACCAGCATTTGCACCACCCATGCCATCCGCAACAATAAACATCATGACACTGTTATCTTCTGGCGGAAAATAAATTCTATCTTGATTTTCTTTGCGCTTTATTCCAACATCCGAAGCACCGTAATACTGCAACATGATACCAATCACCACCGTTCTATTCTAAAAATTAGTATACTATTTATTGCCAGATTAGTCTAGTGATTTTTTGCTTATTTTGCTGAATTTTTCGCTTATTAGACTAATCTTTCTTCTTCTCACCTTGATTATCCATGACAAGCTGTCCGCATGCCGCTGCAATATCCGAGCCAAGTTCTCTTCGAATCGTTGCCACAATGCCCTTTTCATTCAATAAATCTCGGAAAGCCATCATCTTCTCCACACTGCTTTTTTCATACTTTCCATTTTTAATTTTATTCACGGGAATCAGATTCACATGACAAAGCATGCCATGAAGCAATTTTACCAAATGAAGCGCATCCTCCCTGCTATCATTAACACCATCCACTAAAGCATATTCAAAAGTCACTCTTCTATTCGTCTTTTCAATATACTTTTTGCAGGCACCTATTACCTCATCAATAGCGTATTTCTTGTTAATAGGCATCATACTACTTCTTACATCATCCTTACTACTGTGAAGCGAAATACAAAGATTACACTGAATATTTTCATTAGAAAACTTTTCGATTCCATCGATTAATCCACAAGTGGAAACACTAATATGACGTGCGCCAATATTTAACCCTTTTGGATCATTGATAAATCTTATTGCTTTCATCACATTATCATAATTATCAAAAGGTTCTCCAATACCCATAAACACAACATTAGAAATCTTTTCTCCAGAGCACTCCTGAATCTTTAAAATTTGACTCACAATTTCTCCTGCAGTTAGGCTTCTAACAAATCCAATTCCTGCCGAGGCGCAAAAATTGCAGCCCATTTTGCACCCAATTTGATTAGAAATACATGCAGAATACCCAAATTTATACTTCATCAAAACACTCTCTATTTTGTGACCATCTAATAACCTAAAAAGATACTTAATGGTTCCATCTTTCGATTGTTGAAAAGAGTCCAAAAATAGACACTCAATGATAAAATGGTCTTTTAATTTTTGAATCAACTCTTTTGACAAATCCGTCATCTCATCAAAAGAATTCACACCCTTGAATAACCATGCGTAAACTTGCTTCGCTCTATATTTTTTTTCGCCAAGCGCAACCAATTCTTCTTCCAGTTCTTCAAGGCTTAAATCTCGAATATTTTTCATTTCAGGTCTCCCTTTCAAGCACCGCAATAAAAAAGCCATCTGTCTCATCCTGATGCGGATACAAATTAATTTTTTCAAGCAATCTAAACTCCGAATGTTTCTTTAAAAACTTTTCAATTTGCTCTTCATTTTCCTGTTTTAAAACGGTACATGTACTATAAACCATTCTGCCACCAGGCTTTAAGTAATGAAAACATACTTCTAGCAATTTTTCTTGAATTCCCACTAATTCTGCAATATCACTTTCCTGTCTAGTCCACTTAATATCTGGTTTCTTTCTGATGACACCAAGTCCGCTGCAAGGAACATCAAGCAAGATTTTATCAAATTTTTCATCAAGCTCCTTGCAATACACTCCCGCATCATGAACCTCCGGCTCAATAATGGTAATATCAAGCCTCTTAGCGGCCTCTTCAACCAGTTTCACTCTATGAGGATGTAAATCCCAAGCGACAACTTTTCCCACATTATTCATCAGTTCTGCAAGATAGGTAGTTTTTCCTCCAGGAGCACTACATGCATCCAGTACATTCTCTCCCGGATTTGGCGCAAGCTTAAGGCACGCAAACTGTGCTGCTTCATCTTGCACAGTAAATAGCTGACTACCAAAATCGGACATTTTCTTTACTTTAATGCTATTAGGTAAATTTCCTTTTTTACAATCTATCCCCTTGAGTTGTAATAACTTAAAAATTTGGTCAGCACTGCTCTTGATAGCGTTTACCCTGATGGTAATTTCAGGTGTAATATTATTGGCATTCAAAAGTTCAGCAACAAATTTTTTATCATACTGTTTTAAAAGCATTTCCACCATCCAAACAGGATGAGAGGTAATGATAGAAATCATTTCACTTTCTGTGAAAGGCTTAGTACTAATATAAGCCAAGAGTTTTTCCATTTCATTTTTTTCAATTTTTCTTAAAATAGCATTCACAAATCTGGCCGATGCCTCATGCCCATACTGTTTAGCAAGATTTACACTTTCATTTACTGCAGCACTGACAGGCACTTTATCTAAAAATGCAATTTGATAAATACCAATTCTCAAAATATTTAAAATCCAAGGTGATATCTTCTTAATCCTAATACTAGAATACATTTTGATGATTTCATCTAACGAAATTTTCCATGTCAAAACACCATAAACAAGTTCTGAAGCAAAAGCCTTCTCTATGGTGCTTAAATTCGAATTATTTAGTTCTTTATCAAGAGTTACATTAGAGTAACCCTCACCAAATTCTACCTTGTATAATACATTAATTGCAAGCTCTCTCGCATTCAGAACTCATCACTCACCTCTCACTTTATCCCTTAAAATTCCTCTGGGCCCTTATCCTTCATTCCAAAATAAAACTCAATCGCATCAACAATTCTTTCACAAGCCTTACCATCTCCATAAGGATTTGCCGCTTTACTCATTTTCTTATATGCCTCTTCATCTTTCAGTAATTTGGTAGTTTCCTCAACAATCTTTTTCTTATCTGTACCAACGATTTTAACAGTTCCTGCCACCACTGCCTCAGGTCTTTCGGTTTCGCTTCTAAGTACCAAAACAGGCTTTCCAAGCGATGGAGCCTCTTCCTGAATTCCACCAGAATCGGTAAGTACCATGTAGGATTTGTTAATTAAATTGTGCGTGGTGATAACATCAAGCGGTTCAATCAAATGCACATTTTTCACTTCCCCCAAAACCTTTGTTGCAACATCTTGCACCGCAGGATTTAGATGTACAGGATATACAAATTCCACATCCTTATTTTCTTTTGCAATTTCTTTTACTGCCTCACAAATATTTTTTAGTGGTTCGCCCAAATTTTCCCTTCTATGAGCAGTCATAAAGATAATTTTCTTTTTAAAATCAAGTTTTGCAAGTACAGGATGGGTAAATTTATGATTATCCTTTACTGTGGTTTTTAAGGCATCGATTACCGTATTTCCCGTAACATATATCAAATTTTCCTCTACGAGCTCCCTTAATAAGTTTGCTTTATTATTCACTGTTGGCGCAAAATAAATATCAGCAATTCCTGTAACCAATTTTCGATTCATCTCTTCTGGATAAGGTGAGTACTTATCATAAGTTCTAAGCCCTGCCTCCACATGTCCTACTCTAACCTTATTATAAAAAGCGGCAAGAGCAGCTGAAAATGTGGTAGAGGTATCACCATGAACTAGGATTAAATCAGGTTTTTCTTTCACGATAATGTCATTTAGTCCCTCTAAAACTCCAGCTGTAATATGTGTTAATGTTTGCTTATCTTTCATGATATTCAAATCATATTCTGGTTTAATAGCAAAAGCATTCATGACTTGATCTAACATTTGACGATGCTGAGCTGTGACACAAACAATCGTCTCAATATTTTCATGCTTACGAAGTTCCAAAATAAGAGGACACATCTTAATGGCTTCAGGTCTTGTTCCAAAAACAACCATCACCTTGATTTTATCTTTTTCTAATACTTTTTTATGCTCAACGGTAATTGGATTACTTCTCTTATCACCAGTCATATAATTTAGTACATCACTAACGCTTCTCCTGCCAATTACCGAAAGAATAGCAAGAATAGATAGTAAAATAACAACCTTCCAAATATTACTCTCTAGTATAATAACCGCCAAAATGCCAAGAAGCGCCGTCACTGCATAAAGAACTACTACCGCTTGCCTTTGCGATAATCCTGCATCAATCAGTTTATGATGGATATGACCTCTATCTGCCTCCATAATAGACTTATGATGTGCCGTTCTCCTAATAATAGCAAACAATGTATCAAAAATAGGAAGGCCAAGCACAATCACTGGAAGAATAATCGTCATTAATGTGTATGTTTTTGCCATACCAATCATGGAAACTGTTGCCAATACAAATCCCAAGAAATTTGAACCCGTATCACCCATAAAGGTTTTGGCTGGATTAAAATTATATGGTAAAAAACCAATAAGACCGCCAAGCAATGCAACAGTCAAAATGATAGGAAGCTCGCTGGCGTCATTCAAAATAAACACAACAATCAATGATAGCGTGGAAATAGCTGAAACACCAGTTGCCAAGCCATCTAGACCATCTATTAAATTAATAGCATTCGTAACACCAATAATCCATGCAAACGTGATAATAATAGAAAGAATATCATTTAAGCCATACAAAACCAAAAATGGAATATTAATATAGCAAATTCTAAGTCCACTTGCAATGACAAGAATGGCTGCAATCACTTGTCCTAATAACTTATGCCAAGGTTTTAAGTGATATACATCATCTAAAAAACCAATACAAGTAATAATAGCAAGACCAATAAAAAATCCAAATAAATTGGTTTGATCTTCAATATTGGTTGTTAGAAGGGCAAAAATGGCAGCAACAAAGAAAGCAATAATAAATGAAATCCCGCCCATTCTAGGCATTGCCTTTGTGTGAATCCTTCTTTCATCATTTGGTATATCTACTGCCCCTACTTTATTGGCAAGCTTAATACTAAGTGGTGCCACAACCGCAGATGTAATTGCCGCAAGTATAAATGTAATTAACATGTTTATAATCATATATTTTTCTTCTCCCATCTTCTCATGAGCCGGTCTTTAATTTTTAGACTCATATTCAGAAATCAAATTTAGTCTTTCCGCATAAATGCCATTTAAAAACTCTGCATTTTTCCAAGCCTCAATATATTGAATAGCCTCTTCAAGATTTGTATAGTCTGAGCCAAGTGCTATAATATTTGCGTTATTATGCTCTTTGATAGATTTTGCAACGCTTTCATTATAGGCAAGTCCACATCTGATTCCTTTTACTTTATTGGCCGCCATAGACATTCCAATGCCCGAACGGCAAATCAAAATCCCGGCGGAACATTCCCCCGAACTCACAGCCTCTGCAACCTTCAGTGCAATCTCCGGCTCCTCAAGCCCTCTAGCCTCATCAAAAGCACCATAATCTTTTAATTTAAAATTTTTCTCTAGCCAGTCTAAGCCATGCTCCTCTTCATTTTCAGCATTATCGTTATAATGTTTCAATAGCTCTTCCTTTAAAGCAAAACCACCATGATCTGCCCCAATAGCAATCATTTTCTGCTCCCCCTTATCTTTCGTTTTTTTGATCAATAAATTTACTGCCTCATCAATTTGTTTTGCGGTATGAACATAGTCCAAGTAAGAGCCCCCGTAAGGATCTAAAATATCTCCTCCCGCCATACCAACATAATCTAATAATGCAAAAACTTTCCCCTGTACCACATCATCTAAAGCATATTTATATTTTAAAATCTCAGCCTGCATTTTTTCCATACACAAAATCAAATCTGCTTCCTTAACAGCCTCTAATGTTAATATCTTAGGCTTATGGGCAGAAATATCTATATCATATTCTTTATTCATCACCTCAATCGCATTTTCGGAAGCCCCCTGCGATGCACCACTTACTAGTATTCCCGCAGATTCCGCCAAAAATAAATGCGATGTATCTTTTTTCATTTTCTGATTGAATAATGCCTCTGCCATAGGGCTTCTGCATGTATTCCCAGTACAAACAAAAATAATCTTCCTCATAGTACCTCCTATACACCCAATATTATACAACAAATCTAAAATTTTGCAATCCCCTACGGAAGGAACAGTTAAGGCAAACAAGGCGAACGGAAAGCGAACAAACAGGGACAACCTTTTTGGTCTCTGTTTGTTCGCTTTCCATTCGCCTTGCTTGTTCGTCACCTTTGTATGTTTGTTTGATTCTCTCATCTATTTTTTTGACTTTTTCACTTCAAGGATAAATTGTGGAAGCACTAGCATTCTTTTAAATCTAGTTGGCTGTTTCAACAACCTATAGAACCACTCAAGATGAAGATCTATAAAAAATTTAGGAGCACGTTTTACTGTACCAGCTATAACATCAATACTGCCTCCACAACCAATTCCAATTTTAAATATTCCATCATTTAAATATTTATTAATTGTTTTTTCTTGCTTTGGAAAACCAAGTCCCACAAGAAGTACGTCTGGCTTTAGAGTTCGAATTTCCTCTATAATTTCTTTTTCTTCTTCCTCCTGAAAATATCCATGGTGTGCTCCAAGTACGTTTAATTCTGGATATTTTTCCTTTATTTTTTCTTTTGCCAATTCAGCAACTCCAGGTTTTCCACCCCAAAAATAAAAAGAGATTGAGCCATCTTTTCCTTGATCAAATAAATTACAAATCAAATCATAACCTGCAACACGTTCTTTTAATGGGGTTCCTAGAATTTTAGCCCCCTTGATGATACCGATACCATCTGGAATCACAAGTGCAGCATGATTAATAATATCCTTAAACTCAGAATCTTCATTAGCACGCATTACAATCTCTGGATTTGGCGTAACTACTAAATTCCCATTTTCACTAGACAAATATGCCATACACTTTTCAATTGCCTCATTCATTGTAACATTATCAAAATTCACACCTAAAACTGGTATTCTATCCATAATTAACCTCCTACAAAGAAATTATATATCAACTAATAAGAACAATCAAGAATTAATCATGCCTGGACAAAAAGGGGCAAAGTTATCATTCCCCAACGATAACCTTACCCCAAAAATTTTCTACAAATAAAATACTACCTTTTTGTCCGGTCCCACTCATCAGTCTATTTGTCTGTTCCAGCTTCAGCATATCTCTTTAGTTTCTCATTGACAAGGTAATTCACCGTTCCAACAGTATACTCTCCATTCTTGTTCTTCTTGCCTGCAGGAACTCCGGTAAGAAGTTCTATTCCTTCATCTACCGTTTTAATAGCGTAAATATGGAATGTACCATCTTTTACCGCTTTAATGACCTCATCATTCAAATTCAAGTTTTTAATATTCTGGTGAGGAATCATTACTCCTTGGTCTCCCGTTAATCCACGCAATTTACAAATATGGAAGAATCCTTCAATTTTATCAGTAACTCCACCAATTGGCTGAATTTCGCCCTTCTGATTCACAGATCCTGTTACTGCAATATTTTGTTTAATTGGTAAATCAGACAAACTTGATAAAATAGCATAAAGCTCGGTGCTAGATGCACTATCTCCATCTACGCCATTATACATTTGTTCAAAACACAAACTTGCAGCCAATGATAATGGTCTTTCCTGCGCAAACTTTTCACCAATAAAAGCAGAAAGTATCATAACACCTTTTGAATGCGATGTTCCACTTAGTTCTACCTCGCGCTCTATATTTACAATACCAGATTTTCCAACATAAGTATTGGCGGTAATTTTAGCCGGTTTACCAAATGAATAATCGCCGATGTTCATAATGGAAAGTCCATTAATCTGACCAACCTTTTGACCGGTGGTGTCAATCATAATGGTGCCATTTTGAATCATCTCCACCAATCTTTGGTCATACTTATTGATTCTCTCAATACGCTCTGCTACTGCTTTTTTTACATACGCAGCCGTAACAACTTTTGCGCCATCCATCTTTGCCCAAGTACATGATTCTCCCAAAAGTTCGGAAATATCATTCAATTGTGTAGAAAGTTTATTTTGATTTTCCACAATACGAGAGCAATACTCAATCACCTCTGCAACCGCACCTGCATTAAAGTGTGGAGATTTTTCCTTTTCACAGAAATTATGGATAAACTGTGCAATCTTAAAGATATTCGCATCTGTTCTAGGCGCCTCTTCATCAAACTCAACCTTTACCTTAAATAACTTTCTAAAATCCTCATCATAGTCCAATAATTGATGATAAATATGAGCTGGTCCAATCAGTACCACTTTCATATTTACCGGAATAGGCTCTGGCTTTAGAGAAGAAATGGCAACCGTATTCATTTGATAATCCTTCAAATTATCAACATGAATTAATTTGGTACGAAGCACTCTCTTGAAGGAATCCCAAATAACTGGACTAGTAAGTAAATCTCTAATTTGAATAATCAAGTAACCACCATTTGCCTTATGAATAAGTCCAGATTTAATCAATGTAAAATCCGTTCTTAAGGTTCCAAAAGAATTTTCATACTCCAACTTTCCAAAAAGATTATAGAACGTAGGATTAGAATCAATCACAACGGGAGCACCTTCTAGCTCTGAATTATCTACAAATAAATTAACCTTATATTTTTGCCAAGCCTTTTGAACATCTGGTCTATTCATTGGCATTTGTGAATTTTGAGGCTGTGGTTCTTCAATAAAATCATTTAAATTCGATAAAATATCTTTTTGAACATCCTTCAAAAATGTTTGAATTTTAGGAAATTTTTTATATTTATTTCTAAGCTCATTAATCTGAATGCTAACCGCAAAAAGCGCAATATTATTCTGCCAAGAATTCATCTTCTCATTTGCCTTATGTTCAAGCTCTTTAATCTTAGCCATCACATCAATAGTTTCCTTTTGAATTTCCACCGAGCGCCTCTCAAATTCATTTTTAGTAGCTTCGTCCAGAGCGTTAAACTCTTCTTCCGATAATGTTTTACCATTAATCATCGGCAAGAAATAAATACCTGAAGGTGTATTTTTTATTTCAAACCCCTGGCGAGTAGCATCTTTGTTAAGCTTTTCAATTAATTTAATTTTCTTTTCTTCCACAGCTTTTTCAATATTTGCTTTTTCCGTGGCGAAATCTTGATTGTTAAAGGCAGACCTAATTTCTACCTTCATATTCTCAATAAACTGACTCATGTCATTGGTAAACTCTTTTCCCATTTTTGCAGGTAAAGATACTGCAACCGGTTCATTAGGATTTGAAAAATTATAAAGATAGCACCAATCATCAGGAACCGGCTTTGTTTTGGCAACCTCATTTAATTTATCCCTCGCATAAATGGTTTTACCAATACCAGTTGGGCCCTCCAAATATAAGTTATACCCCTTGATATCAATATTAAGGCCAAACTCTAATGCTTTCATTCCTCTAGCCTGACCAATTGTTCCAACAAAAGGCTCTAACTCCTTGGTGCTTTTAAATTTAAGCGATGCCGGATCACAAGCCTTTTTTAATTGAGTGTAACTAAGCTCTTTAATTCTCGCCATTTTAATTTCTCCTTCGTACATTAAAAATTTTTTCTTGCAAATCTCCCGTGCATACTCCACACAGGGAATATCCATTAGTGATACATTAAAAAAATACTAATTTACTCATCTATTTTCAAAATCCCTCACCATGATAATTGCACTTTCACGGGTATTATCAGGATTTTTGTAATAATCCTTACGCACGCATTCTTCCTGAAATCCAAAACTTTCATATAATCTCTGTGCTGCCAAATTCTTTTCACGCACCTCAAGCTCGATATAAGATGTTCCATGCTCTTTGCATTCCTCAAGCATTTTCTCTATTAGCCTGGATGCAATCTTTTGTCTTCTAAAATCCTCATGCACAGCTACATTTGTAATGTGACACTCATCCATCACAAACCACATACCAATATATGCCACAACCCTTTCGCCAAGTTTTGCCACAAAATAACAAGCTAGCATATTCCTCAGTTCCTCCTCAAAGGAACGCCTTGGCCAAGGAATGGGAAATGCGGTCTTTTCTACCTCTATCACGCCATCCAAATCTTCAAATGACATTCTAGAAATTTCTAACTCATCTATTAATTTTACCATAAACACCACTTAACATCTATCATCTTTTTTATTTTTTTCTTTTATCAAAAATTTTATCATTTTTCAAATATTTCATCCCAAGACTTTATCAAACTTTCCTCAAGCATTTTCTCCTTCTAGCATGCGTTCCGCCTGAGATTTTTTTAGATACATTGGAACTAAGGTATCATAATCATCAAAATCACCATTTTTTGCTCTGTTCCATGCAACAAGCGCTATGGATGATGCCAATTCTCTATTAAAAGAAAACGATGCAAAATGTGCCTGCTTACCAAATGCCGCAACGAACTTTTCACGATATGTAATGGCACCGTTACCAACAAACATAACTTTCGCCAACTGCATATCCACAAATGCACCCATTTTCTCTTCCAGAATCTCAATTAATTTATCTGAACTTTCCGTAATATAGTCACCCACTAAAACAGGCACTCCCTCTTGATAGCGATAAATTCCCGCATAGACATTATTATTCTTCGCATCGAGTACACTACAAATCAAGCCATCAAAATACGGGATATTATAGGCAAGCCCTAAAAGAGTAGGTACACCAATTACCTTCTTTTCAAGCGATAACGCAAATCCTTTGACAGTAGCAATTCCAATCCTCAACCCTGTAAATGAACCAGGACCAGTACTACATGCAAAAACATCTACCTCAGAAATATCAATATTCGAAAATTGATTTAATGTATCCACAATAGGAAGCAATGTTTGAGAATGTGTCACACCAGCAGATAAACTAAATTCACTGACAATCTTGTCATCTTCCAGTAAACATGCACTACAATTGCCACCAGATGTATCTAATGCTAAAATCTTCACCACTTATCTCCTTTCTATATGGTTAATCTTCAACTTTTTAGAGATATATTTTCATTCTCTCATAACGCATTCAACATACTGTCAAATCTTAAGCCTTTTGTTGAAAACGAAAATTTTCTTTTATTCATATCCTCTTCCAATTTTTCTATCTTAATCATACAAGCATCTTCAGGTAGTACATCTGCAATCCTTTCTCCCCACTCAATCAAGCATACTCCTTGTTCAAAAAATTCATCTCCACCAATGGCAAGAAACTCATCAGACGATTCTAACCTATAAACATCAAAATGAAAAAGCTTAAACCCTTTATCTAAATCATATTCATTGACAATGGTGAAGGTAGGACTAGAAACTTCCTCTTTCTTGCCAAAGTAATCAAGCATTCCAGAAACAAAAAGAGTTTTTCCTGCCCCTAAATCACCTGTCAGTACAATCACCATGCCTTTTTCAAAATAACCTGCTATCTTCTTTCCCAAAGCAAGTGTTTCTTCTTCTGAATTTGAAATAATACTATTCATAAAAACCGCCTTACTATTTGCTATTTTTCTCTATTAATCCGCATCCATATTTGTGCTAAATTTATCCATTAGTTATTTTATATTAAAAAACATCTATTGTAAATATTTAAAAATAGAATTAAATCTCATTTATCATTTAGATATGATAAAAACTACAAGCTATTAACGTACTGAACTAATAAAAAGACTAGGTATGTGCACCTAGTCTTTTGTATTACAAAAAATGAAATCCTTTGCTTTAAAGCTATTTTCATTATAGCTCCCAAATAGTATATGTGTCAATAAAAAGTTTTATTCCGTTATCCTTTCAAAATCTCCTGCGCTCTCTCAACGGATATAATTCCATACTCCACCATTTTATCAAGCACTTGACGCTGCCTTTGACGTGCTAAATCCGGATTTTTGGTAGGAGCATAAACACTAGGCGCATTCGGAATTCCCGCCAACATGGTGGACTCATAATCTGTCATGTCGATTGGTAATTTATCAAAGTACACATCACTTGCCTCTTTCACGGTATAGCACCCTTCGCCAAAATAACAGGTATTCAAATAAAGTTCTAAAATCTGGTCCTTTTCACATTCCGTCTCATATTCCAAAGCCATGAAAACTTCTGCAATTTTACGAACAATTTTTTTCTCTTGTGTAAAATAGGTATTTTTTGCGAGCTGCTGCGTAATAGTACTTCCTCCTTCTGCAAAAGACTTAGATTTTAAATCATTGACAATGGCTCTAGTGATTGAAACAATATCGATTCCATTATGATAATAAAATCTATGATCTTCTACCGCAATCACAGCCTCTTTATAGATTTCCGGCATTTCTTCTAATTTGGTGTAATTCTCCTTACTCCTGATTTCCAGAATCATGGTACTCATTGGAGTTTCTTCAATAGCAGTCTGATACATTTGGTAGCCTTTTGTCACAAAAATTCCAACCGCAATGATACCTGCCAATAATATCAATAAAATGATAGTACCTATTACTTTCAATATCTTTAAGATTTTCTCTTTGATTGTAATCTACTCCTCTCAAGAAATCGCTCGAAAACGGTTATCCCTAATGATGCACCTGTTCGCACACTTATTCAAGTACCACTGCCGCACTCAAGTTTCCAGAAACCTTAAATGTTACCACTTGTTTTTTACCATCTTCCAATGCTGTATAATAGCATGTGACATCATCGCCATATTTCACTTCTTTCCTGTACTCTATCACGACGGTGTTAAAAACTCTATGATAATATACATCCTCTGGAAGCATTTCATACGCGATGTCTAAGTAGTTTAAATTATGCACATGATTATTCAAATCAATGTCACGCCTCTCTACGGTGTAAGGCATTTCAAACTCATAACCTACTGGTTCCACAAACCTGGCAAGCGGTTCACTGAGTGCTTTCTTATCCGGTTCCATACCAAAATCAGCAATATATTCCTCCGTGAGTTTAATAATTTTTCTTGTTTCCAAATCCATCAAAACCCATCTGGACGATGCTACCGCCAAGCACTCCCCTTTTTCATTTAGAATATCAAAATCACGAATACATGAAACCCTATCTGCGCTCTCTAACCAGGTTCTAACCGTTAATATTTCATCATAGATTGGTCTTTTCAAAATATGCAAATTCCAAGAAAGTAAAATCCAATGTGCACTTCCCCTTCTAGAATTTAAAAGTCCAAAATTCACACTATTCGCATGCACACAAGCAATATCCTCCAAATAAGTAAAAACCGCCCTATTGGTTGCCAAATTATCTTCTCCGATATCTTCTATTCCTACTCTATATTTTTCCTCAAAAATCAAAAAACTCACCTTCTATTGTTATTCACTCACCATTCCATATTAGCTCATTTTCTATATTTTGTCAAAAGTAAATTAAGGATCACGTTTGGGGACGTCCATTCACCGCGTTCAAAGAGCACGTTTGGGGACACTCCTCAAAACTTTAAGAGTGTCCCCAAACGTGCTCTTTGAACGCGGTGAAT
>JAFUGC010000038.1 GCA_017469565.1 Clostridia bacterium
CTTTAATTCCTCTTTTCGCAATCTGGTAAGCAGCCTCACAGCCTGCAAGACCACCACCTATCACATGAATACACTGCATTATCATCACTTTACTCTTTCTATTTTTTATTGATTTATAGATTCCTTCTTGTTCTCAGAAGAATCATTCTTCCTAAATAAAAGTTTCCCAAAATGCTGTATATAACTTAACAATGAAAATAGTGCAAATATAAAAGCTAATAAATATATCACAATATCAAATGTCATATCATATCCTAAAAATGAGAACTTATGACCAATTGACGGGAAAATTTTAATAACTAAAGAACTTACTACAGCAAGATAAATAAGTACTGTTGTAAGCTTGCCATACCATTTACTAGTAACAACCACATCTTTTCTCTTATAAAGCAACGCCGCACCGACCACCATAATAAATTCTTTTAGCACTAAAACAATTACCATCCAGATGGGAAGAATGTCATACAAACAAAGTGTACCAATGATAGAAATTTGGGTTAATTTGTCCGCAACAGGATCCATTAATTTCCCAAAATCCGTAATAAAATTAAATTTCCTAGCAATGACACCATCTAATACATCAGTGATGGATGAAACCGTGAATAATATAACAGCTAATATATATTGTTCTTCTGATATAGCAATAATAATAAATGGAATTAGTATGAATCTTAGAATTGTTAAAATGTTAGGTATCTGTTTTAGCATTTCATCCTCCAAAATTTTTCTTCATTTCCTTAAGAAGATTTCAATCAAACCTTCTAGATAATTTTAGCATTATTAGTAAATCCATGCAATACTATCTTCTTCTATCTCTACTATTATTTTGTAAAATTAAAATGAGCCTCAAAAGCTGTACAAGAGTGGTAAGCAGAGCACCCACATAAGTAAGAGCAGCAGCAGTAAGCATGGATTTAGAGCCTCCCACTTCATCTTTGGAAAACAAATTAAATTCCTCCAATTGTTTTAATGCTCTGGCAGAAGCATTAAATTCTACTGGAAGAGTAACAAGTTCAAACAATAACGTTACAAACTGCACAATAATACCAATTCTTAGATATCCCGTAAAACCAGCAAATAGCCCCACCAAAATAGAAATGTAAGAAAGTGTAGATGCTGCATTTAATACCGGAATTAATCCCATCCTGATTCTCATGAATGAATAATTTTCTTTATCCTGAATCGCATGCCCGCACTCATGAGCCGCAATAGCAAGCGATGCAATACTGCTCCCTCCAAAAACCTCAGGAGACAAATTGACAGTTTTATTAGACGGGTTATAATTATCTCCCAACTCATTTTTTACCATGTTTATCTGTACATGAGAAAGTCCGTTTCTATCTAATATGTTTCTCGCTACCGCTTGCCCCGTCATTCCAATATTATTGGGTATCTGTTTATATTTATTGTACCTTGATTTTACTAATAATTGAGCAATTAATGTAATGAAAAGACTAATAATAAAAAGCAACCAAAACATTTCAGAACTTAATTCCATATTGATACATCTCCCTTCCGAATCAATATCATTTTTTTAGATATATTTATATTCTTCACAATGCCAAAAACTTACTCTTTAATTTTTAATTTGTTTTTCACTTCTTTTATTTTATTCAAATACTTTTCACTAATTTCTTCTTTTTTGAGATTCAGCTTACTAGACTCTCTTTCCTTTACAATATTAAAATAGGCAGCCGTAAATACTTTTATATTTTCTGTAATCGTTTTTCTATCACGAACCGATAATTCTTGATAACCATTTAATATTTTAGGAATATTTTTTGACATTGATTTTCCAATATCTCCAAAAGTATCTGCTTTTGTGGTATTAATTACTTCAAATACCGAATCAAAAAATATTTTTCTTTGTGTGCTTGTAGTTGTCTCAAGCCATTCCGAAACCGTTTTGTTAAAATCTTCACTGAGTTCTGTTGGCTTAGCTGACCTAATCATAGTATTCCCTAAAACTTGCCATGAATAAATATCATGCTGAAGAATTAGTTTTTCAATACTTGATGAAACGGTAACCTTCTCCCTATGATATAGTATTCTTCCTATGATGGAATCTTGAGGGATATATGTTTCCATTTTATTTAAAATTTTACGATTATCATATTCATTAAAAATTTCTTTACTAAGACCTGGTCCATCATAATTATCCACTTTGATAATTCTATCTTGCATCTGTTTTGGTGCAGTAATTGCAGCATACAGTGCAACATTTCCACCTTTTGAGTGGCCCCCAATTCTTACCTTCTTATTGGGGTATTTGGCACACATGTTTTGAAAGTATTCTCTTCCAGAAACCTGACAAGGAACATTATCCATAAATGCCATGTTAAAATCTTCTTTCCAACCAGTAATAGTAGCATCTGTTCCCAGATAAGAGATATACATTTCTTTTTCTGAAATATGTACCGTCACTGCTCCAAACTGCTTTTCAATTGATTTATCATCTATTTTTACATAGTCTGTTACAATCATATCTTTAAAGCGGTTGCTCTGACCTAAGTTTGTAATGAGTTCTTTATCTCCATGATACAAAAATTCTTCATCATCAATATCTTTCATTTTATCTGAAATGGAACTAATCGTTTCTTCCTTTTCCATCTTTATTTTATCAAATCTCAAATAAGAAAATCTGGAAAGAATCATGCTATCTATTTCATTAAATTTAAACCTCTGATTAAGAGGGATATCTCCCCTCCAAAGCAAGTAATCATTAATATTTCCCATATATTTTATCACCTGCCATTTATTATATTACAAAAAAAAGGAAACAACAAGCATACGGGTAAAAAAGGGACAAAAAAGGAAGCCAATTTAGGCTCCCTTTTTTCATTATTGATGATGCTTTTTCTTATACCGTTGCCAAATCTTATCAAGTTCTTTTTCACTCATAATCTGCTTTTCCAGTAGCTTTTGAGCAAGTTCTTCCAGTAAGTCTTTGTTCTCCTCAATAATGCTTTCCGCACGCTGGTACGCAGCACTAATTAAATCTTGTACTTCCTTGTTAATCAGATTTGTAGACTTTTCTGAAAACATTGGATAATCAGAAGTATTTAAGAAAATATTGTTTCTTTCATTATCTGTAGCACTCATACCAAATTTGGTCACAACATTAAACGCTGTACGAGTTGCATTATTCAAATCCTGCCCCGCACCACTTGTGAAATCTTTCCGAAATACTTTTTCTGCTACTCGACCGCCTAAATCAAAAGCAAGCATATCAATGTAATAATCCTTATTTCTAAACGGCATCCTATCTTTACGATATTCGTAACAGGTGACCCCAAGGTAATCCTCAGCAGGCATAATAGAAACAGCAAGCATATTGATTTCCACAAGTTTATCAGAAGCCTTTCCTACAATATAGTGACCAGCCTCATGATAAGCAACTTCTTTTCGTGCATCCACTCCCATGCCATCATATAACTCATAGAAAATATCAAAGTTTGCAAGCACGCTTTCTTTGTCCACCTCTGACTTGCCTTTTCTTTTTGCCACAACCATGCTCCTGTCAATCAAATCCAAGGTTTTATCAGGATTCTTTTTATCAAAAGCAAAGCAGTTTGCAATCATAATCGCATACTCAACTGTGGTCTTGCTGATTTTTACTCCATGAAACTTTGATAAAGTCCGAATTTTATTCTTAATCATGGGATAGACTTTACTTGCCTCTGGTTCATCCACCACCACACGTTCAAAACGGCGAGAAAGTGCTGCATCTCTAGCAAAATATGCTTGATACTCCTCTTCCGTGGTAGCACCAATCACCTTTGTATCACCACGTGCCAAGATGGGTTTTAAAGCATTTGATAAATCCATTTCGCCTTCAAAGCAAGAACCGGCACCCAGAATGGTATGAACCTCATCAATAAAAAGGATCACATGATCCTGATTTTCCAAAAACTCAATCAGCTGACGAATGCGCTCCTCCGAATCACCACGGTAAGAAGTACCTGCAATCAGACTGTTCACATCCAAATTAATGACTGCAAACCCCACAAACTCTTCTGGACACTCTCCAGTCACAATTTCATATGTGAGCTTTTCTACCAATGCAGACTTACCCACACCTGCTTCACCAATGATGACCGCATTACATTTGTTCATCTTCAGCAAAATGTTCCAAAGCTGTTCCGTTTCCTTATCCCGCATCAAAATATCACACGGCTTTTTGGAATCCACCTTGTCATTGAGACAATTTAAGAACCCAGAAAGTTCATAAGGAATCACGCCAACACTAAAAATTTCCGCACTGGTAAAATGCCTTTTTGCCACTCTAAAATTCACACTTAAATCACTACACATTTCCCGTAGCACAGGAACCTCAAGTTCAAACATAGCAGAAGTAATGTGTAAAGGTGTGATGACTTTCACTTTATTGGTCATACACCTTTGATTTACCTTTTCAAAGATTTCAAGACCGTCTTTCGCCATTGGATACTTATGAACCGCATTATTTTCATCCATTACCATCATTTCTGCAAAGAAAACAGATTGATACTGAGGAGCCTTTTGATTCTCCTCAGCCTGCTCATTCCCTTCTGATGGATTCTCAGCATTCTCATCTACAATCAGTATTTTGTTTTGATAATTAGACAGATACATACTCGTATAGGCATAAGTATCATCTTCCGCATCCATTCCTTCTGCCGCCAAGTATTCATCCAAAAAGGAATCATCTTCTAACGCTACCTGTTCCAAAAGCAAATAAGAATTAATCGCATCTAAATGCCAAACACCATTTTTGACTTCTTCTGCACAATTATCTAACAAACGAATAACCTTCTCCGATGCTAATGCCTCAAACTTCATGAGCCTACCTCCTTGATGCATATATTTTTAGAAGAGTTACCCTCTCCTCCTAGAAAAAAATTTACCTAGCCGCATTATATCACGGTTCTTGAAAATTGCAAATACTATTTTACATAAATCTTCAAATATATTCCTAAAAATACATCATCCGCTGGTCGAAAGATGTAAAATCTTGACTAAATTTACTTTATATGATATATTGAGCTCGGAAACAAGATACCCTATTTAACCCAGGCCTAAAATATGAAATGGGAGGTTTTTACTAAATGGGTAGTAAGACAAAATTTTATGCTGACCTCATGTCGTTTAACTCTGAGGTTACCGGTTCCTGTACTTTGTGCAGTGTACGGTTTCCAGATGAAGTCCGAGTCAGATTTTTGGTTGACTGTGGTTTATTCCAAGAAAGGTCCAATGAATCCTTAAACAAATCTCTTGAGTTTAATCCGGATTCCATTGACTTTGTTTTGGTAACTCATAGTCATGTGGATCATATTGGGCGCTTGCCTCTTTTGGTTAAGTATGGTTATCGCGGCCCCATATATGCTTCAAACGAAGTGGCAAACCATCTTATGGGACCTGCTCTTTCGGATTGTCAGGCTGTAATTGCAGCTTCTACAGCGGTTAAGTCTGTTGCCCCTCTTTACTCTGAGAAAGATGTGAGTAACGTGCTTCACCTTACAGAAGGCAAGGATTATTTTGACGAATGGTCTCCCCACGAAAGGATTAAAGTAACATTCTTCCAAAATGCCCATGTACTTGGTGCAGTCATTATTTTTGTTCAAATAAAATATGAGAATGATGCTATTAACCTTTTATTCACTGGAGATTACAATGACAAAAACAGTTTCTTCTGTGCTCGGAAACTCCCTGAGCGTATCACCAGTTTGCCAATTACAATCATTGAAGAATCCACCTACGGAACAACTGATTCCTCTGAGTGTCAGCCCATCTTTGAAGAACGTTTTAAAGAAGTACTGAGTGAGTATTATAATATTTTGCTTCTCGCTTATTCCTTTGGAAGGACACAGGAAATCCTCTATAAACTCAAGTGTATGCAGCAGTCTGGTTCACTGCCTACCGATATCCCAATTTATCTGGATGGCAAGTTGGGCATCAAATATACTCATATCTTCCCTCGGCTGAATATTTCTGAGCGCACAAAGGATTTCTTACCTGAAAACTTCCACTATGTTGAAAAGTCTGCTCGTGATGAACTCATGAGCACAAGAGAGCGCAAGATTATTATTACCTCTTCTGGTACTGGTTCTTTTGGACCTGCACAGTTTTATCTGCCCCACTTTTTACCTAACAAAACCGCTTATGTTGCCTTTACTGGATATACTCCCCGGAATACTCTTGGTCATAGGCTTCAAAACACTCCTGACGGAACCACTTTGAAGGTTGGTGGCGTTGTTGTCACCAAGCGTGCAAAGATAGAGTATTTTAATGAGTTCTCTGCTCATGCAAAGGCAGATGTTCTGGTAAACTTCTTAAAGGATTTCACCAATCTGAAACTGGTTCTCATTAACCATGGTGAACCCGAGACAAAACTCGCATTTGCAGAGCGTGTAAAAAGAGAAGTTAACCCGAAGATGATTGGAATTCTTGACAGAGACTATTGGTTCAGAGTTGACCAGTATGGCTATGTGAAGAGCGTGACAACCAAATTTGGATAAAAACGTCATAATTTTTCTTAAAACATATGAATGCCAGCAAAGTTTTTACTTTGCTGGCATTTAACTTTAACTTCTTTATTCATTGATTAACCTTATCTGCTCATTGTTACTCATTTCGTTTTTCGTGACAATCCAACTTCTCTGCTTTGCCTCTGTCACCTTATCTCCCTCTTCCATTCCACCAATTAAAAAAGGAGACTTGGGATGATGTTTTTTCATATTTTCTCTCACGAGCCCAGCGTTTGCATTGGCATAGCAATACTTACAAAGATGAGGGCATGTATTGTATGCTCCAATATCATTTCCAAGTACACAATTGCACACCGCTCTTTGACTCTGCCTTTTATGAACATTTAACGGATGGTGAATTGCTTTTTCCACAATTTCCTGACTCATACAGCCAGTAATATCAATCCCATACTCCGCAAGGCTTTCCTTTTCACAACATGCATGAATGGTGATACCATTTTCCTTTCCTATTCTTGCAAATTCCTTGGCAAGAATCTTTTCTTCCTCTTCATTTGGTGGTCTTAAGCTTGGTGCATTTCGTTTTACCTTTTCATATAAATCTAAAAAGCTAATTGTACAGTCATGCGTATAACCCTTTAATTCCTGCAATAGCTTTTTAAAACACTTAACATGCATGTCAACATTAAATTTATTATCCATAAATATAGGGTCATAGCGCAGTGCAACGGAGTCTGCCCCAAGATGTTCCGATAACTTTTTAAAATCCTCTATCACCTGTTTTTTATCAGGGACATTTGGCTCAATATCCTTTCCATAAGGAGTAATTGTCACAAACCAAAACTGATGATACTTATCTAGCTCAGATAAATGAGGAATGAGCGGATGAGGATTCTTAGTGCAAAATGCTAAACAATCTACTACATCCGGATTTAAACTGTACTTTGTTACTTGGTTTGGATAATACGGATTTCTCACATACACAAAACCTTCTTGAATTCTGTTTAACAGCCATGTTGCATAAAATGCTGGTATATCCGTTCTCATACCAGTATTAATAATCATTTCTTCTTTCTCCTTTCACAATCGCACAAAATGGCATCTCTGGTTGTGTCCCCTTAAAAACGGTGGCCTCCACCTCCACCAGAATGACCTCCACCGGACGAATGACCTCCACCAGAAAAGTGCCCCCCACTTGAAGAGTAACTACTTCCACTATCACTACTTTGTGGCGAATATACACGGTGTTCTCCAATTTTCTCCGCAGTAACACTTCTGATTTGAAATTTAATTTTGCAATTTTTAATCATCTCTTCTGCTTTCGCACTTCTAATCCTAGAATGAATCATGATAATGATAAAATTCACTAAAAAACCTGTAACAATGGCAACCAGTACACTACCAATGTACCTCATTGGCTCCATAATTTTTCCACCTGCAAGTAATGTATTCATTTGTTGAAAAGCACTAGAAGCACATGTATAATAATCTCCTCTTGTTGCATAAGTATAAATATTATCCGTAATGATATTTGCCTTACTGCTTGTAATGGTTGCATAATTATTGCCATCCGAAAATAGGTAAATAATTCGATGATACATATCCATTAAAAGTAAACTTCCACTTGCTGTACCATATTGATTATGGTAATACTCTCTTGCAAAATTAGCAGTGGATGTTGCATTATTCGTAATCGACTTAAAAACAATATTACCATATTCCGTTAATGGAAGCATATCACTAATTAAATGATCAAGATCTTTTTCAGACAATAATGCTGCATCGTCCATAATTGATAGCACAAAGCCTGTATCCTCATTCGTATATTCATAGCTATCCGCATATACATTTGAAAATGCACAAAATGTTAATAATAAAACAAATAAAACGCCACTTATTCTTTTAGCCATTTTCATCACCTCCACGTTTTTCAAACTGAGGTAATGGATTAGAAACAAGTAAATTATGTTCTCTCACTAAATCATAAAAAGATAATATTACTAATAAAAGCGATATAATAGCTGCTCCATAATAATATAAATCACTTGCTAAATTAGAAAAAAGAATTACTAGTGGAATGATAATGGCAAGAATCTCTTTATACAAAAATTTCAATTTTCTTTTTCTCTGATTTTTCTTTTCAAGCTGTGCTGAAAGCTTTTGTTCCTTTGTCAGGCCTGTATCTGGAAGTAAACTCTCTTTACGCTTTCTAATATATTCTCTTCTTAAAACATCAATCACGCCTTTATCATCCTTATGATGTTGTCTAATATCTATCTTTTTATTTTGATGAATTGATATCACCAAGCTAAGCAAAGCTGTGATGATGGAAAAAGCAGTAATACTTGCTGGTGTCAAAACCAAAAAGGATTGAATTAGCAAAAATATGACTACCGAAAGCAACAAAGAGCCGAAGATATACTTTCTAAAATCAATTGGTAAATCCACTGCCACTTTTCCTGTCTGGCCATTAACAACAGCGTAACTTACCTTTTGATTGTTTTTATCTCTGATTGCCAAAAAATATACTGGAAACATTCCAATTTTTTGTTCATTTTGAAAAAGTACTTTTGGATTTTGGCATCCAAATTTTCGAAATTCTTTTCTATGTTTTAGCCTTTCCCCAACATCTGGTGCTATGACTTTCATTGCTGTATCCACATAAACAGTCTCATTGACATCTAGAGCATCTGCATAATACCCCGCCAAATAACCTGGACGGAACGTAATGGCATCTTGATAACGAAAAGGAATTGCTGTACTGTAGTTATCATAAAATTTAGAAACCAAATCATAAGAGATTCCTTCATAAGAGATATCTACATCGGCTACAATTTGATAATCATGATAATACACATAATCTCCTCGCCTGTAGGCATATTTACTCCCCAGATTCCTAGTAACTCCATCCTTTTTTAAATCATAAATCACATAAGGCATATAGATTCCTCTAAATTTATCTACTACAAAACTCTCCTTCATATCATTAGGGGCAAATAAAAATTTTGACACTTTTTGTTTATACGCCTCAACACATTCTTCTTTTGTTTTTTGGAATGGAATAATAAAATCTGGGTTATTGATTCTTAGCATCTTATCCTCTAACATCGCCTGAGAACCACAATAACTACAAAACGTAATAGCAGTATCATCAAAAGTCATCAAAGTTGCTCCACACTGAGAACATGTATATGTTTTTCCTTCATAGGAATCATTTACTGCTTTTTCACTAACTGCTTTTAATTTTTCGCTTAACTCTTCCGGAGAAAATAAACTCCCACAATACTTACATTCCACCTGTTGAAGCTTAGGATTAAATTGTACCTCACCCGCACAATTAGGGCACTTAATCATCATATCCCTCCTATTTCCAATCACCCTTTGGTATTTTCATTATCATTTATTTTATAATATTAGGCTCTTGATTGCAATCAAAAAGAGTGAACCTTGTATATCACAAGATTCACTCTTTAATTCATCACTTCGTCAATTGATGTCAAAAAGGTGTCTATTCTTTCCTCCTTTTGCTTAATCTAACCACCGATTTTCTAGATAGTAAAATACCACTACAACAACCACAATGAGTATTATCCACAATACCCAAAACCATATCAATTCATGTCCAGATTCCAAATATTCTATGGTTTCATCCATGGTCAAATCTTGATAAAAAGATGTCTGATGGATTGTCTCATCTTTTAAAGAAGTGTATATGGTCCCCTGAAAATTCATTCCCGTACCATAATACTGATTTCTTTTATGAAATCCAGTGCTAACTGTGACAAGATAGTTACTCGATGGAAAAGGAATTTTTTCATAGGCAAACTCCACATTCAAAAACGTGATTCTGGTTGCATGTTTCTCCACTGTTCTCATGGTATCCCAAGTCCAGTAATCCTCTGTTTTTGTTCTAGTATGAGACTTACCATTCCCATCTTTGTAAGTTTCTGTCACTGTTCTAGAGTGCCTTCTGTATTCCTGTTCTTCTTTTTTGACATAGGAATATTCCCCATCAATCTCAGAAAAAGTCACAGAATCAACGGCTTTTAGTTCCCCATAGACAAAGCTATTTCCGATATTAGTTCTCATTCCATAAAGAAAGAGTTCTTCCTTGTCTATTTTGATAGCACTGTCATATTCTTGATACTTTTCAAGAAGGTTTTGCCGTATTCTGCCACTGATAGTGAAACCTACTATAAGTAATACGGCAATTATCACAATACTAAATATGACTTCCCTCCGTTTTATTTCCATAGGAATCCCCCTTCCTATGAATCTTATTGAAACAAATTAGTAGGTGCATCTGCAGAAACATCGTAACTCAGTTTTTCAAATTCTTTTACTTCATACCCCAACATATTCAAGAAAAACCGATGAATCGGATGCCTAGTATAGGTGTTATAACGAGTAACCGTTTTATTATAGGCATTCCTTGTTTCTGCAATCGTATTTTCTGTGATGGACAATTCATTCATCAATTCTTGGTAATTCCTCTGACTACTAAGCGCAGGATATGCTTCCACAACCACATGAATAGCTTCTTTTACCTCTGCCACCACATCATCAGAAAGTGTTCCGTCTGCGCCTGTACGAGCCTTTACCACATCCATCAAAGTTTCATATTCATGCTGATCATAAGCCTGCACGCAATCCACAAGATTGGGAATCAAATCAGCTCTCCGCTTTTCCTGCACCTTGATGGCAGAATAGGCTTCCGTCACTTTTTCTTCATACCCAATCGCAGTACCAGGCACCGAATTAATGCCAACAATGACAAGCACAACAACAGCGATGATAGCCACGATAGTAATGATAACGCCCTTAGATTTCATTCCTTTTCTCCTCCTTCATTGTAAGGTTTTTCATAAAAATTCATTTGCGGGTATATTATATCATGGTTTCAAACGGGCGTCAAACGGGGACAACCATTTTCGTCAAACGGGGACCGTCAATCGGGGTTCGTCAATCGGGGACAACCATTTTTGACGTAACATAATAACTGGTGCCTTGCTAATATTTTCATCATGCAAGCCATCAAGTTATTATGTTACGTCAAAAATGGTTGTCCCCAATTGACGGAATCCCGTTTGACGGTCCATTTTTATTTTAAGCTTTCAAGTCTTTCTGCCGTTTGTTTTAGTAATTCCTCATACTTAGCCTTCTTAGCCTTTTCCTCTTCAATCTTGCTAGCTGGGGCTTTTGCAATAAATCCTTCATTTGAAAGCATCTTATCTACTCTCTTAATCTCATTTTCATAAGTTAGTTTTTCCTTTTCTAGCCTTTCTATTTCCTGTGCAATATCTACCAACTCATCAAA
>JAFUGC010000039.1 GCA_017469565.1 Clostridia bacterium
ACCCGGCTGTCCAACAAGAAGCACTCCTTTTGGAATTCTCGCTCCCATATCAATAAACTTTTTAGGATATTTTAGAAATTCCACAATCTCCTGTAACTCTTCTCTTTCTTCTGGTAAACCTGCAACATCCTTAAAAGTAATCTTATTTTTATCTTCTGGATTAAATAATTTTGCCCTGCTCTTTGTAAAAGACATGGCTCCCTTTCCTCCACCAACTGTCTGCATCATGAATACCCATACTAAAATGAGCATGATAACAAGGCCTATCGGTGTGATATAATCTATTAACGTTAACGCAATAGAAGGCGATGCCTCTTTAATTTCAAAATCTGCCCCATCAGCTAAAGCCTCTTGAACATAAGTCATAAACACTCTTCTATCTGGAATATTAACATTACGTTCTTCTTTTTCTCCAGCAAGTCTAACAGTGGCACTAGATGAATCACTTGATAACTCAATATTATCAATTTTATTTTCCGTTTTATCTGCTTCAATTACTGCTACTAATTCATCATACGATAAATCCTTTTTTGACCCATTATCTGCAAGTAATGCAGCGGCAAAAAATATTAATATCATAATAATGATTAAAGGTGCTATCCCTCTAAAAGACTTTTTCATTTGCTCCTCCTTTTTGGTTCCGCACGAAATACATTCCATCCTGTGCGCATCATTTAAAAATTCAATATAAATAGTACCACACTATCCGTTAAGTGTAAAGCACCAATTTCTTAATGATTATCCTCTTTTTTCATGGAAGATTTCACACTTTCTCCACAAAATAGATACTCAACCTTTCCCTTCATCACAGATACCTTTATATTTTTATTGGGTGTTAAATACTTTCCACCAACATTATTTTCACAAAGCTTTAGTATATCCTCAATATGTACCCTCTCAATATCTTTTGCATTTCCTAACGTTTTTATGATAAATTTAATAATTAATCTTCTTTTTATGACATTATCTAGTGAGTTAAATTTTTTTAAATCACAAAGAACTCTGCCATCCTCTTCCGCAATGACGCAATCCTTATAATTTTGATTGACAATCTTCTGGATGAACTCTTCCTCTAAAGATATTATGCCCGACATCCTATTAATATTACTGATGACATTAGAATTAATGTTTTTTTCAATATAGGGTATTAACTCCAGTCTTATCTTATTTCTAGTATATACCGTTTCATCATTAGACTCATCATGACATGGATTCAAGTTTTTTTCTATGCAATATTCTTCAATTGCCTGTCTAGGAATTTCAATAAGTGGTCTGATAATGATTCCATCCTCTCTTTTCTCACCAATCCCTTTTAAACCAGACATTCCACTTCCTCTTATCATATTCATAATAACAGTTTCAGCATTATCATTGGCATTATGAGCAGTTGCAATTTTTGTACAATTTTCCTGTTGCATGATTTCATAAAAGAAATCATATCTAATCTTTCTTCCTAACTCTTCCAGTGTCATTTCAGATATAATTTCCTTTAATTTCACTCTTTTGATAAAACACGGTATTTCTTTTTCTAAGCAAAAATTTTCAACGAACTTCTCATCTTTTTCCGCATTTTCTCGTATTCCATGATTCACATGTGCCACAATAATGTTATACCCAAGTTCATATAAAATATTCAAAAGAGTAATAGAATCTGGTCCTCCAGAAACACCAACTAAAATCTGATCCGATGCCTCTAATAAATGATATTTTTCAATGGTCTGCTTCACTTTTTCTGTTATCGAAAAGTTTCTTTTTCCAGAATGCTCCTTTTGATTGCTCACTACTCACCACTCACCTCTCTAGTCATGAAACCTATCAATACTTCCAAACTTTGTGTATTGCCCCATCCATAGTAATTTCGTAGTACCAATGGAACCAGCTCTGTTTTTGGCAAGAATTACTTCCGCTATATTCTTGTCCTCTGTGTCAGGGTTATAAACCTCATCTCTGTAGATAAACATAACGATATCGGCATCCTGCTCAATAGAACCAGACTCTCTTAAATCACTAAGCATTGGTCTATGATCTATTCTGGCATCTGGAGCACGGCTTGTCTGTGAAAGTGCAATGATTGGCACACCGATTTCCCTTGCTAAAACCTTTAATGACCTACTAATTTCCGATACATCCACCTGTCTACTACTAGACGCTTTACTTGGATTCATCAACTGTAAATAATCAATAACAATTAATCCAATATCATATTCCAATTTTAATTTCCTACATTTCGCACGAAGCTCTAATGGAGAAAAACCAGATTCATCATCCAAAATAATTTTAGTCTCGGATAAAGTACCAGAAGCATTTGTAAGGCTAATCCAATCCTCATCTTCTAACTTTCCACTTCTAATTTTGGCACTATCCACCATGGCTTCACTAGCAAGTATTCTCCCAACTAACTCTTCTTTAGACATTTCCAAGCTAAAATAGGCAGCCGATACACCTTTTTTAGCAGCATTGGTAACAACATTCAATGCAAATGCCGATTTTCCCATAGCAGGTCTAGCAGCAACAATAATCAACTGCCCCGGCACAAAACCCAACGTTTTATTATCTAAATCAGGAAAGCCACTCGGAACTCCAACTAATCCCTCTTCCCTTGTAGCAAGTTCTTCTAAATTATCAAAAATATTAATTAAAACATCTTTAATAGGTAAATAAGAATTATTCTTTTTTTGTGCGATATCAAATATTTGTTTTTCAGCCTTTTCTGTTAAATAAATAGCATCCTCATTTGCCTCATAACTTTCTTTGCTGATTTCACTAGAAACTTTTATTAATTTTCTAAGTACAGATTTTTCATAAACAATTTTTGCGTAATTAGAAACATTAGAAATGGAATACATTGGGTTTGTAAGAGTTGCCAAGTATTCAAAACCATTTACCGTATCATATTTTCCTCTAAGCCTTAACTGCTCTCTTAACGTCAGCAAATCCACCGGCTTACTAGCCTCATACAAATCAAGCATTGCAGAATAAATTTCAGAATGCTCTGTCCTATAAAAATCTTCTGGCTTTAATATTTCTATTACTTCCAATATTGCCTCTTTATCAACAAGCATACTTCCAAGTACAGCCTGCTCTGCTTCCGTATCATGAGGAGGAATTCTTCCCATTAATTCATCATTCATATCAAACACCTATTCCAAGCGATTTTCAAAAATGTTATGCTGCGATAACATTCACCTTAAGCATTCCACTGATTCCCTCAAAAAGTTTAATCTCAATATTGTATTCTCCTAATGTTTTGATAGCATCTGTAAGACAAACCTTTTTCTTATCTACCTCAACAAAGTATTTCTTGTTAAGCTCATCTGCAATATCTTTTGCTGTGACACTTCCAAATGTTTTTCCATTATCACCGGCCTTTATCTTAAAAGTAAGTTCAAAAGATTTCATCTTTTCTGAAAGTTCTTTTGCATTTGCCATTGTCATGTCTCTTTTGTATTTATTAGCATCTTGTTTTGTTTTTAATTCGTTTAAATTCGTTGCATCAGCAACAACTGCAAGCTTCTTTGGTAATAAATAATTTCTTGCATACCCATCAGATGCATCAATGACTTGTCCTTTTTTTCCAACTGACTTAATGTCTTGTACCAGAATTACTTTCATTTAAACTACCTTCCTTTCTTACCATCAATCGTCTTTTCATCTGTTGCTACTTGTTTTTGGCCTCTCTAATCGAGTCAATCAACATCTGTTTAACCTCTTCAAGAGAAGCATTCTCAACCTGTGCACCGGCCATCATCATATGACCGCCACCACCAAACTTTTCAAGGATTACCTGAACATTAAGCGATCCTGTTGATCTTCCACTGATATAAATTTTTCCCTCATACTCTGATAATACAAACGAGGTTTCAATTCCATTTAAGTTTAATAACTCATCCGCAGCCTGTCCAGTTATTTTAATTTGATTTTCAATGCCACTTGGACAAACAGCAATAGCAACCGTATCAAATACAATTTCTGAATTGCGTATAACATCCGCAATGGCAACATAAGTATTTACATCATTTTGAAATTCTTTATTGATTGCTGCAATATCAATTCCTGTTTTCTTTAAATATGCTGCCGCCTCAAATGTTCTTACTCCAGTCTTCTGCATAAAGTTCTTGGTATCCGTAAGAATTCCAGCATACAAACATTCCGCTTCTAACTTAGAAAGTTCTATCTTTCCTTCTGAATATTGTAAAAGCTCTGTTACAAGCTCACTTGCAGATGAAGCATACACTTCATGAAAAGTAAGAATTGGATCTGCAATCGCTTCTGTACTTCTTCTATGATGATCAATTACCATAACATTTTTTGCTTTTTTCAATACCTCAGTATCATTAACGTAATCAGCAACATGGGTATCAACAACAACTAGCAGTGTTTTTTCTCCTATCTTACCTATTGCCTCTGAACCTGTAATGATAACATCATGATACTGTTCATCAGCCGAAATTCTATTGCATAATCCTTCAATAGCAATTCCATAATCATTTAAAATAATATTAGCATCCTTCTTATATGTTTTGGTTAATCGATAAACGCCCATAGCAGCGCCAAGGCAATCCGCATCTGCATTCTTATGTCCCATAATCAATACATTACTAGATTCCTCTATTAGCTCTTTCATCGCTTGAGCAATAATTCTTGGTTTTACTTTTGTCGTTTTCTCAACTTCTTTTGTATTTCCACCAAAGAATTCATAATTTCCATTTTTCCTAAGAACAACCTGATCTCCACCTCTGCCAAGTGCAACATCCACTGCAGCAAGCGTGTTTTGTAACTTTTGCATTCCCGTACCATCATCTACAACAATACCAATACTAAGCGTCACAGGAATCTTATTACCAAGAGATATCTCCTTAATATCATTTAAAATCTGAAATTTTGAATCAACAAAATTCTTAATATATCTCTTTTCAAATATCATAAGATATTTATTTCTATCAATGCTTGTCATAATGCCACCCGTAAAAGAAAACCATTCTCTAAGTCTCTTTTCAACAGTAGCAGTAAGCTGAGGCCTATCTGTATCAAGCATTCCCTGTACAAGTTCTTCATAATTATCCACCATGACAACCCCTATACAATATTTGGAATCCTCATACATTCTATATAATCTATAATATTCTGTTCGATCAATAAAATAAAGCATAAGTGCAGTTTCTTTTTCACGCTTTTTTTTCTTTAAATCTATAGTGTTTCCTAGTAATTTATAATATTTATCATGAATACTTATTTCTTTATTGATACCTACTGTTTTTCCATCATACTCTGTATTTAATTCTTTAATAATATTTTCAATGTATGTTTGTTTATTAAGGCCCTTTAGAATTAAATCAAAATCATTATTGCTCCAAAGGATTTCGCCTGACTTAGAAACAATAATGGCAGGAATAGGAAAATTAAGAACAGTATCATCTGTTTTTAACTTAAAAATCAAACTGTCTAGCGTATTCGTTATCCTATTTCTTGTATTTTTTTCCTTAAGATATGTAATAAATAAAACATAAGCATATATCAGTAACGCAATAGGTGCAAACTTGTAATTAAGAATGCAAACATAAACTAATATGAAAAGAATAAGTACTAAGTAAATTCTAAATTTTGGAACAAAAATATCTTTCAATTTAATTTTCTTCATAAGCCCTCCCTATACAGAGCTATTTTATACTTTTCATGGCTTAATGTCAAACCTTTCTAAAGATTACGATGCCAGAAAATTCATAAATTTTCCAACTACTAATTTCCTCGTCTGTTGCTCCAAGTTTTTTGGTCTCCGTCTTAAACGAGCTCCAAAAACTTTTCTTCTCTTCTAGCGTGTTTAACTGATATTTTAATAAAATACTATCATTTTGCTCTTTTTCCTCATTCCATATTTTCGCACATTCAGCAATATTCTTTGGCATATAATGATTTTTTTGATACCAATCCTTAGAATTATCAGATTCTGATAATCTAAAAATATTTGTTTCATCTATAAAAGTCTCTTCTAGCATAAATCCGTTACTTTCAATAAAATCTAACGAAGCATTACACACCCAATAGTAGATACCATCTAAAGTCTTAGCATTATTGGTTACATCAATCATATACCACTTCTGATCAATTTTAACAGCATTCCATGCATGTCCTCCATTATTCATGGTTCCAGTAACCATCACGGCATCTATGCCGCTCATATGAGCCAATAATTCAAATGCGTATGAATACGATTGACAAACACCTGAATTTTCGCAAAGAATTCCATATGTATTCCAACAATCAGGATATTTCTTATAAAAATCAGTTCCACCATTTACAGCATAATCATACGCCTCCATATTGTATTTCGAATGATTCTCAATGTAATTCCAAATAGCAATGACTTTTTCTTCATCTGTCATTTGTTTTTCTATGATATCACTGATTACTTCATTGGCCTTTTGATATACTGCCTCTTGCCTTTTCATTGCCTCTGTCTTACTCATATTATATGCAACCTTTAATACCTGATTGTTATAATCATAAGTGCATTGATTTGGGTTAATTCCCATGATGTAAGGATTTTGATACCAAACATAAAATAGCTCATCAAATAAGGTTTCTGAATTTTGATACGCTGGAAAAGCCTTTAAGGATATTTCTTCTTTCTGATTAATCAAATTTAAAGCCAAATATTTTCTACCAGCAGTATCCGCAAAAACTGGATACTTTGTTCCTTCTACTGTTTGCTTGTCCGCCTCAGTCACCTGCTTTTTGGTAGATTTTCTTTGCTCATCCACAAAGTTATTATTGTTAATTTCTTTGGCCGGTTCTGCTGTTTTCTCCTCTGTTTCAATTGTAGTATGCTCTATATTTTCATAATCCTCAGGAGTTGCCTCTCGCACAATAATTGTAGAACCTTCTCTTATCACTATATATTCTGGGTATTCCGTTGCAACAAAAGAAGTAATTGCCTCCAACGGAGGTACATTCGTATACACACCCTTATTAAACATTCTTGCCAATTCCATATCCACTCTTCTAAGCAGACTAGCCTCATCATACAAGATGCGGGCAGAATCCGGATAATCAGTTTTGGTAGCAATTTGAATCATCGAATTATGGTAATCAGGATCAACAAAAGTATCAATATCTGTAGGAATAATATTTTCCCTTGGTATTTCCGGAAGAGGTACTCTTTGAAGACTATAAGAACTGATATGTGAATCAGGAAATTCATCGTTTTCATTATAATATGAAATCCTTCCACTAAGCAATGTTCCTGAAATTTGATATTCATAATCACACCTATGGCTATAGATACTTGGCGTTCCTATTCTAGTATAATTAATTGGATATTGAATGAGTGTTTTTTCATCTTTAGACGTGACAGCAACACTTTCCAAAAATTCGTCAATAGCATAATTACTTCCTATTCCTAGCTCGCTACTCTTTACCATATAAGGAAGTACGTTACTATATCTCCATGAGCATATTGGTTTACTAAAAAAACTCTCATTTCCATTTGAATCAATTGCAGTAACGTAATAGGTTTGAAGTAAGCTTGAATTCTGGTATGTAATATTATTATAGTTATTTCTATATGGTTCATCAATATAATACTCTGTTACAGACGCTTCTAAAGTTTTATCAAGATGCAAATTTTCCCCCATATAAGCACATTCTGCGCGGGTTAGTTCTCTCACTCCGCTCATCTGTTGGTGGTAAACACTTATATATTCTATAAGAAACAGCTCCTGGAACCTCATCCCACTTCACACGAAAAGAACCATTTTGGTCAATATCGGCATAAGCATTTGGCGTGCTTACTTCTTGTTTTATGGTAAATGGAATAATAATTGGATTATCCAGTTTTAGTGGTGTCAAAGAATCCATATCATATCTAACACATAAATAATAAATGGAAGCATAACCCCAAATAGCATCATTCTTCTTGTAATCGGTACGAGCATCACTTTCAAGCACCGTCATTCCAGGTTTTCTTGGTCCTACAATCACATCAACGCCTGACTCCGTCCTATATCCAACATTTGTTTGATATACCGTACTACTCGGTTCACACTTGGAATCCGTATGTACTGTAACTGCCTTAATAGGATCTACCTCACTATTAAAATGGAATGTAAATTCTGTTGTCTGCTCCACATTATAAAAAGGCTTAAACTCATAAGAACTTGCATCCTCTTCAAATTCCTCTTTAATTTGAGCCACCGTATAAAAATATTTGCCAGCCACAATAGAAGACCCCTGATTCTCTTCCATTATTTCATTTGTATTCTCAGACTGATTGTTTTTCTTAAAAGAACAACCTGTGAATAACAAAAAAACTAGTACAACTAGCAATAACAAACTACAATATCTCATCCAATTTTTCTTCATTCGCGTTTCCCCTCTTAAGCGAACAAACAGGGACAATCTTTTTTGTCCGGTTTTGTGAACTTCTATATAATTTTTGCATAGATTCAAGTTCACAAAACCGGACAAAAAAGGTTGTCCCTATTTGTTCGCTTTCCTTTCTCTTATTCCTCAATCTTCCTCTTAATTGCTTTTAACGCTTTTTCACGCTCCAGCATAACCGTATGCCCACATCCCGAGCACTTTAGCTTAAAATCCACACCCACGCGCGTAATCTCCCAAGTTTTACTCCCACATGGATGTTGCTTTTTTGTTTCTACAATATCTCCAACTTTGTATTCATTCATTTAGGATTCCTCCCTTTTATGGTAAAATACCTAAGAGGCAGAATCTACCGTTTTAATCTTGCTTCCTCTTTTACCAGTACCCGATTTTCTCGAACTATCTTTATTAAGGGTAGTAGCAATATCATCATAAGTAAGTTTAGGTGTTTCTGTTTGTTCCACAGTCCCCTTTGTAATCACACATTTTGAAATACTCTTATTGGTTGGAATTTCAAACATAATATCACGCATTGTTTCTTCAAGAATGGCCCTTAATCCTCTTGCACCAGTTTTTCTTTCAATAGCCTTATCCACAATTGCATTGAGAGCATCTTCTTCAAACTCTAGTTCAACTCCATCTAGTTCAAACAACTTTTGATATTGCTTTACTAACGCATTTTTAGGCTTGGTAAGAATATCAATATAGGCGTCTCTGGTTAATGGCTGAACAGTAGTAATAACAGGTAATCTTCCCACAAATTCCGGAATAAGTCCAAATTTGATTAAATCCTGTGGCAATAATTTTTCTAATAAATCCTTTGTATCCAACTCTGAACTCTTCTCTATTTCAGCTCCAAATCCTATATTCTTCTTACCAACTCTTGCATTAATAGTCTTTTCAAGCCCTTCAAAAGCCCCTGCACATATAAACAATATATTTGTAGTATCTATCTGTAAAAAATCTTGATGAGGATGTTTTCTGCCCCCCTGTGGCGGAACAGAAGCAACAGTGCCTTCAATAATTTTTAATAAAGCCTGCTGAACGCCTTCTCCACTAACATCTCTCGTGATAGAAACATTTTCAGATTTTCTTGTTATTTTATCTATCTCATCGATATAAATAATACCTCTTTGTGCTCTTTCCACATCATAATCTGCAGCTTGAATTAATTTTAAAAGAATATTCTCAACATCCTCTCCTACATAACCAGCTTCTGTTAAGGCAGTCGCGTCAGATATGGCAAAAGGAACATTTAAAATCTTAGCTAATGTTTGTGCAAGATATGTTTTTCCGCAACCGGTTGGTCCCAGTAACAAAATGTTACTTTTTTGAATATCAACCTCATCACTATCATCCAGTTCATTGCTATTAATTCTCTTATAATGATTATATACAGCAACAGCAAGCGATTTTTTAGCAGAATCCTGCCCTATGACGTACTCATCAAGAGCTTCTTTAATCTCTTTAGGAGTAAGTGTCTTGAACCCCTCATCTTCCATCATTTCTTCATATTCATCAAATTCATCTTCTAAAATGTTAGAACACAAGTCTATACATTCACTGCAGATATACACTCCTGGTCCTGCAATAATTCTCTTTACAGCATCTTGTGGTTTACCACAAAATGAGCACTTTATATTTTTGTTATCTTCATATTTTGTCATCAGCATTCCTCCTTCTTCAGTGATGAGTTTCGAATGGTGAATGATGAGATATGCGAAATGAGAAGTAAATTCTGAATATTCACTTCTCACTTCTCATCATTCAATACACAAAACTCATTTTTCATTTCTCATCATGATTTCATCAATCAAGCCATACGCTTTTGCCTCTTCTGCAATCATGAAATTATCTCTATCTGTATCCCTTTCAATCACTTCTAGTGGTTTTCCAGTACTTTCACTTAAAATCTTATTCAACTTGTCTCTTGTTTTTAACAAAAACTCTGCATGAATTTTGACATCCGATGCCTGACCTTTTGCACCACCAAGTGGCTGATGTATCATGATTTCCGCATTAGGAAGAGCATATCTCTTTCCCTTTGTACCAGCAGCAAGCAAAAAAGCGCCCATGCTTGCGGCCATACCAACACAAATTGTTGATACATCTGGTTTAATATATTTCATGGTATCATAAATAGCCATACCAGCTGTCACAGAGCCTCCAGGGCTATTGATATATATGTGTATATCCTTATCTGGGTCCTCAGATTCCAAGAATAATAACTGCGCAACAACTAAACTTGCCGTTGCATCCGTAATTTCATCTCCAATAAAGATAATTCTGTCTTTCAATAATCTTGAGAAAATGTCATAAGACCTTTCTCCTTTACTAGTTTGCTCCACAACATAAGGTACTAAATCATTCGTAATCATAAAACCACCCTTTCTTTTGTGTGTTAAGTAATGAACTTTTTATTTAATGTTATCCATAATAAATTTTACAGCCAAATCATATTTTAGCTCTTCCTTAACATATTCTTTCATTTGATCTGTAGGATTTTTCACAAGCTCTTCTACATTTGGTCCTGCACTGCCATAACTTTCTGCAATATCTCTAATTTTATCCTCAATATCCTTATCTGTTATTTCAATATTTTCAGCGTTAAAGATTGCCTCTAAGACTAATTTTGTTTTCACATTCACTTCTGCTCTCTCATGATACTCTGATTCTACATCTGCAAGAGTTTTTCCCATAAGTTGAAGATAAGTTTCTAGCTTCATTCCTTGATAAGAAAGCCTTTGTTCCATATCCTGAATGTAACCATCAATCTCATTATGAATCATAACATGAGGAATCTCTACTTCTGCTTTTTCACAAACAGCCTTAATTGCCTCTTCTTCCATTTCATATTTTGCTTTTTTTGCATTTTCTTCTTCTAAACGCTTTTTGATATCAGCCTTAAGTTCATCTAGAGTATCAAACTCACTCACATCTTTGACGAATTCATCATCAATTGCTGGAAGTTCTTTAATTTTGATTTCATTTACTTTTACCTTAAATACAGCTGGCTTTCCAGCAAGTTCCGTAGAAAAGTAATTTTCAGGGAAAGTAACATTAACATCTGTTTCCTCTCCTGCTTTTAGTCCAATTAATTGATCCTCAAAACCTGGAATAAAAGTGTTACTACCAATTTCCAATGAATAATTCTCACCTTTTCCACCGTCAAATGCCTTATCATCTACAAAACCTTCAAAATCAATCACAGCAGTGTTTCCCTTTTCTAGAACCGTATTCTCATCACCCGTGATAATTCTAGAGTTTTTGTCAGCCATTTCATTTAATTCTTTTTCAATTTCTTCCTCTGTTACAGGGTATTCTTTCTTTTCAATTTTGATTCCCTTATATTTTCCAAGCTTTACTTCTGGTTTTACTGTGACAGTGGCTGTGAAAATAAGATCTTTTCCTTTTTCCATTTGTGTAATATCAATTTCTGGATGTGAAACAGCCTCAATGTTATTTTCAGCAATTGCCTCTTCATAAATATCTGGAACGATGATATTAAAAGCATCTTCATAAAGGATAGATTCTCCATAATGCTTTTCTACAACACTTCTTGGAGCCTTTCCTTTTCTAAAGCCAGGTACATTAAAATATTTTGCATTTCTGAAATATGCTTTTTCTAGACCTTCTTCAAATTTTTCTGCTTCTATTGTTATCTCTAGTTTCACCAAATTGTTTTCTAATTTTTCTACTTTTACACTCATTTTAAAAATCCTTTCTTTTTGCTATTTTATATGGCACATTTTAACGTGCCCATTCCTTGCGACGGAAATTATATCACATTTTATTTTTTTAATCAAGCTTAATTGCTTTAAAATCCAAATAATCACACGATGTCAGATAAGTCTTTATTCCAGGGATTTGAACCAAATTTTCTTCATATTTGGAATGTACATGCCCATATATCCAAATTTGAATAGGGTAATCTCTCAGTTCCTTGATAATTCTATCATCTGGAGGATAATGGGTAGTGAAAATGATAGGCTTGTCCTTGCGAATTGCCTGCACGGCATCTAAAGATAATTTTGCCCTAATGATTTCTCTTTCAAATATTTTTTCATTATCCTCTGCTTCCTCATCATACCCCCAATATCTTGTGCCTGCAAGCATATAATTGCCAACCTCATAAGCATTATTATATAAAAAATGAATATCTTTAAATTCATTGGTATGTAGAAATTCATCCATTTTCTTAACCGTGGTCCACCAATAATCATGGTTTCCTTTTAACATATATTTTTTCCCAGGTAATGCATTTAGGAATGCAAAATCCGCTTTTGTATCTTCTAAATAAGTGGCCCACGAAAAATCACCAGATAATATCACAGTGTCATCCTCTGTAATCTTAGAAAGCCAATCTTTTTTCAGCTTTTCCTCATGATTATTCCATTTATCTCCAAAGACACTCATTGGCTTATCAAGCGTTCCAAACGATAAATGAAAATCTGATATGGCATATATTGACATGACTCACCTCCCAAGTCCGCAGCTAACACATAAGTTATCCAAATCTCGTTCCAATTTTTAGGTTTGGTACTGCATTTAAATCAAGCCCTGCTCTCTCACCTTTCAGGTAATTAAAATACCCTGCCGATGCAATCATAGCAGCATTATCTGTACACAAAATTAATTCTGGATAGTACACTTTCAAATGATTTTCTTCTCCTAATTTTTTCATGCGTTCTCTTAAGTAACTATTGGCTGATACTCCGCCAGCCACTGCAATTTTATCTAATTTTAACTCATGGATTGCTTTCATGGCATTCTCTAATAGTACATCCGTCACTGCCTCTTCAAAACTAGCACACAAATTAGGAATATGAATCTTATCCCCTTCTTTGTGCATCAAGTTAATCACTGCCGTCTTTATTCCGCTAAAGCTAAAATCCAAGTTTTCAAAATAAGTGCGTGGCAAATGATAGGTTGGCTCACCTTCCTTGGCAAGCTTATCAATGATAGGACCACCTGGATAGCCAAGTCCAATAGTCCTAGAAACCTTATCAAACGCCTCTCCCACTGCATCATCACGCGTTTTTCCTAATATTTCAAATTCCGTATAATCCTTCACATAAACCAAATGAGAATGACCACCAGAAACCACAAGACACAAATAAGGTGGTTCCAGTTCCGGATGCGTAATATAATTTGCCGCAATATGCCCTTCAATATGATTCACTCCCACCAGCGGTTTATGAGTGGCATAAGCCATTGCCTTAGCAGTGGATACACCCACAAGTAATGCTCCTACTAGTCCTGGCCCATAAGTACAGCAAATAGCATCTATATCTAGCAAGGAAACGGATGCTTTCTCTAATGCCTCTTTCACTACATAAGTAATATTTTCCACATGATTTCTAGACGCAATTTCTGGTACCACGCCACCATATTTTTTATGAATATCTATTTGAGTAGCAATAATATTAGACAAAACCTCTCGGCCGTTTTTGACAACGGCCACAGAGGTTTCATCACAACTACTCTCAATTCCTAAACATAATATATCTTTTGACATATTGATTCCTCTTTCTATCATCATAAAACCATTGCTGCAATTTTATATGCTAGCGTAATTAGTGTACTTCCAAGTTTACTAAGAAATGGACTGATAATCATGGAAGGTAATTCTGTGATAAATAAAAACATCAAAATAATCCATGAATACCTTTCTAATGTCCATATAAATTCTTTTGCCTTTCCTTTCAAAAAATAAGAAAGGATTTTTGAGCCATCAAGCGGCGGAAAAGGCAATAAATTAAATATTCCTAAGCTCAAGTTGATTAGTGCTCCATTCAGAATCATGTCTAACAAAAGATTCATCAATGTTTGATTAAGCTTAAAGATACAATCAATCGTAAAAACCAGAAGAAACAAAATAGATAACGCAATAGTAAGTAAGATATTACTTACTGGCCCTGCTAGGGCAACTAGCATGTTATCTTTTGCCGGGTTTCTAAAATACGAACCATCTATTTGAACCGGTTTTCCCCAGCCAAAACCTGCAAAAAGCAAACAGATACTCCCCACTGGGTCCAAATGTGCAAGAGGATTTAAGGTAAGTCTTCCTTGACTCTCAGGAGTAGGGTCACCCAGTCTATCTGCCATCTTTGCATGAGAATACTCATGGATGGTAAGTCCTAAAATAAGCCCTGGAATAATAAGAAGTTTTTCTCTTAAGCCCGCTATTCCACCAGTGCTGCCAAACATTAAGGCAGCGGCACCAATTATCAACAAGATTATTGCAATTTTTCTCGAATCAAAGTTATTAAACATTACATTCCTCCTAAGTCTTCACAAAAACTTTCTGCCAATATTCCTATCCTCACATTTACTTAGTTTAAAGGCTTCATTGTTGGGAACAATAATACATCTCTAATGGAATAAGAATTGGTAAGAAGCATGATAAGCCTATCTACGCCAACACCAAGTCCGCCTGTTGGAGGCATTCCATATTCTAGTGCTTGCACAAAATCATCATCAATCATATTGGCTTCATCATTTCCAGCTTCTCTTTCTGCCATTTGCATCATAAATCTACCTTTTTGATCAATTGGATCATTTAGCTCCGAATAAGCATTTGCATACTCTCTTCCACCAATAAATAATTCAAATCTTTCTACTAATCTTGGATCTGATGGCTTTCTCTTGGTAAGAGGAGAAACTTCTACTGGATAATCCTTAATAAAAGTTGGCTGAATTAGTGTTTCTTCTACTTTTGCCTCAAAGACATCATTAATGATATGTCCTCTATCTTTAAAATCTCCCACTTCTACTCCAATGGATTCTGCAAGTTTTAATGCCTCTTCATCCGTGTTTGCGGCATTAAAATCTGCCCCTGTTACCTCTTTGATGGCATCAATCATAGAAATTCTTCTCCAAGCTGGAGTTAAATCTATTTCTGTGCCCTGATAATCAATTTTTGTATCACCACAAACATCTTTGGCAAGGGTGCTAAATAATTCTTCTGTAATATCCATCATATCATTATAATCTTCATAGGCAGAGTATAACTCAAAGGTGGTAAACTCTGGATTGTGTTTGATATCCATGCCTTCATTTCTGAAAAGTCTACCCATTTCATATACCTTATGAAATCCACCAACAATCAATCTTTTTAAGTAAAGTTCTGGTGCAATTCTCAAATACATATCAATATCAAGTGTATTATGATGTGTCACGAATGGTCTAGCCGATGCCCCACCAGCAATTGTATTTAGAATTGGTGTGTCTACTTCTACATAACCTTTATTATTTAAAAATGTTCTAATGCCAGTAATAATCTTACTTCTTGCAATAAAGGTATCTTTCACTTCTGAATTGACAATCAAGTCTACATATCTTTGTCTGTATCTTAAATCCATATCCTTTAGCCCGTGGAACTTTTCTGGAAGTGGTCTTAAAGATTTTGAAAGAAGCGTAATTTCTTTTACTCTAATAGAAATTTCACCCATGTGTGTTTTAAATACAACCCCTTTAATGCCAATGATATCTCCCACATCAAATTTTTTAAACTCTTCGTAAGACTCTTCTCCTACTTCATCTAATTTTACATATATTTGAATTCTTCCATACATATCTTGTAAATCACAAAAACTTGCTTTTCCGTGCCCTCTTTTGGCCATTAATCTTCCTGCCATAGAAACCTCTACTTCTGGTGCTTCAACTCCCTCTACCGGGTCAACGAATTTTTCTTTTATCTCTTTACTATTATCCTTGTTATCAAATTTAACAATTTGGAATGGGTCTTTTCCTTTCTCCTGCAAATCCTTTAGTTTTGCAATTCTCACCTTCATTAGTTCATTTAAATCTTGTTCTTGCTCAGCATTTTGATTGATGTTCCTGCTGTTTTCTTCACTCATAAATAATTCCCCTTTCTTAACAATAGTAAAGTTTTACACTATCAACGAATTATATCACAAAAAAAAACTAGATACAATACCAATTTCAAAGAGAAAACCGAACAAAAAGGAACACCCCTTTTTGTTCGGTTGTATGTGAAAATTTTATAAAAAAACGGACAAAAAGACTGTCCCTTTTGTCCGTTTCTTATTTCTTTACTTTGTGATTTTCAAGATTTTCATTGAGATTACTCCCCCAGGGGTTTCAATCTCTACTATATCATTCTTTTTCTTTCCTAAAAGACCCATACCAATTGGTGATTCATTTGAAATCTTGTTTTCTGCTAAATCCACCTCTGTAGAACCAACAATTGTATATTCCACTTTTTCATCAAATTCCATATCTAGAACCTGAACCTTATTTCCTACTTGTACTGTTTTTAAATCAATTTCATCTTCATCTATCAATTTGGCATTTCTCAATTTATTTTCTAAGTCAATAATTCTCATCTCTACTTTAGCTTGTTCATCTTTTGCCTCATCATATTCTGAATTTTCAGACAAATCTCCAAAACCAAGAGCTACTTTAATTCTTTCTGCAATCTCTCTTCTTTTTTCTGTTTTTAAATATTCAAGCTCTTCTTCTAATTTCTTTAACCCTTCATATGTCAATAGTATTTCCTTTTGTGGCATAACCATCATCCTTCCTTTGTCATTGGCAATAAAAAAACTCCAATGTATGATATTGATTAGATTCATTTATGTTCCGGTGAAATACACCTATCTACAAATTCTATATATTACGCATTTCACATCTATTTGTCAAGTAAAACTTTTTCCTATTTTTTCAAATTCTTCCTCTGTTATTTTTCCCTTGGTGCCTATATAACCATTTATGATGTACTTTTCTTGATTTAATATACGTTCATTATCCAATATTTTTCTAAGAGGTCTGTATACCTTTGCCTCACATACTGCAAGTCCTCTGTAATTATGAACATCTTCTGAAAATCCGCGCCATATCCACATCATTCACAATAATGCCATGAAATCCCCTTTTGATTTTGTGTATTTTTTCATTAAGCGATACCACAACGCAATTTTTCGATATGATTAGTTCCTGCAATTCCTCTTCTTTGAAGTCCATATTAATGACCAGATTAACACGGTTAAACTCACCATGATACTCATTGCTGTATAGCTTCACTAGATAACCATAATGTTCAAAAAGCATCCCTGCACATTTCTCATATTTGGTATAATTTCTAGACATGACATGAAGCTGTCTCACATTCTTTGAGATTTCCTCTATCAGGTCAATATTTTCCAAACTATATTCATTCATGAGTAACAATACATTCATCTTTTCTTTTGGGAATTTGGAATACTTTGCAATCTCCTCGAGTAGTTTTCCTAAAACTACCTTACTCATTCTTCTCCCTGTAACAATATACTTTTGATTCTCCTCTAGAAAGCGACAAAAATCCAAATTTTGAGAAAGCTCCTTGCTGAGAATCACATTTTCCACTTTATATTCATTGATCATTTTTAAAACTTTATCCGCAACTCGTTTGGTATATCTTTCTTTGAATCTTGGAAGAACTACTTTTACCTCTCCTAGCACTTCTTCAACTTCTATTTTTCTCATACTTCTTTTATTAGAATAATCAATAAGTGCATAGAGCATCAATTTCACCTCCCAACACCCATATTTTATTTTAATTTACTAGAAAAAATTCTCCAAACGTCATCTGATTCAAACCCCAATCTCCAAGCAGCAGCTCCTGCCAAATTATATTTTTCAACCAAATCCAATTTCTTGGCAATTGAATTGGCATCTTCCACATAAACCGTAACAAGACCCGCTTTTGTGGTATAACGAATTATATTTTGACCAGCAGCTTCATCCCATGTGATACTATTAGGATTCTTTGTCATTAATTCTTTCACCCTGCTCATGTAAATAGCACTCGTAGATGTTACCACCTCATTTTCATCTGTGGTCCAAGACCTTGAGTAAAAAGGAACTCCCAGAACTAACTTAGTACTGTCAATGCCGTCACGTTTTGTCATTTTGATAATATTTCCTTCCACCCAATCCAGTGAAGCAACAGGCCCAGCCTTTTTGCTACTTCCCGAATACTGATCATAAGTCATGACAATAATATAATCTACTGCATCAGAAATGGCCTTGCTATCATAGCAGCGTGACCAAGTAGGACTTCCATCTGGAACATTCACATCAACCGATGTCACAATTTCATTTTGTTTCAAAGTAATGGCAAGTTCCCTGACAAATGCGGAAAATTCATCCTTATCTTTTTCATACATATTCTCAAAATCTAAATTTATTCCGGTCAAATGATATTTTTGACATAGAGCTAAGATGTTATCAATAAACGTTTTTCTAGCATAAATATTCGTAATCAAATTCGATGTCTCACCAATAGAAATATTATCATTTTTGATGGTTGGCCAAACCTCATACCCCACCTTATTTGCCCAAGAAAGATACGATGTACTTGCAAGGTCTAGCATATCTCCACTTGTATTTTTCACATAAAACCAAGTTGGTGCTAAAACATCTAATCCTGACCTTTTAGACTCCAAACTCCTATCTGGCGTGTAATTTGCAGCATACTCCCAGGCAATAGAAATCTTTTGTGTTTCACCACTTTCTGCTTTAGAAATTAAGCCGGCCGGCCTAGCCAATACTTCTTTTACTTTTATCTTTTTCTTTTTCACATATCCTAAAATGCCTTCTGCACTTCTTACCCAAACATACTCATTATCTGTTTTTTCCTCATAATCATCAAAAATATACAGAGGTTCGTTAGCCTTTGAAATTCCAGCACTTCTACATTTTTCCATCTGATATGTTTTGATATTTAATTTATTTTCTGGAAGGACCGTATAATACTGTGAATCCGCCGTGGTAATCATTACTCTTTGATTGTATATCACATCAATATCATACACCTCAGCAAGCTCCTCAATAGGAATATACACAGTGGAATGATATGTTTTAGCCGGTACTGCAATGGATTTTAGTTGGTCATTAACCGTAATTTGAACACTATCCACAGGCATTTTCACGATATTTAGTCCATACGCAATCATGACCGTGTCAAACTCTTCATTATAATACGCATATTTGTCAAAATACTCTCTTACCGTATCCACCGAAAGCATTACTTTTCCATCTGCAATCTCCACAGGATCCGGCATGGATTTTGTTTTTTCTACTCCATCTATCACAAATCGAATTTCATTTTTATCATAATGCACCTTCTCCACATAATAAGGTGTATATTTACAAACATGATATGCTGCTATAAAAAAGGCTATTACCACAATTATTTTTATGACAAAATTCTTCATTCGTACTCCCCTCTCATCCTTGATATCTATTTTCTATAACTTTCTTCTCTCATTTTTCCATTTTCACTTTCAATCTCTAGACCATCATACTCAATTTTGAAGATAAAATCAAGGAAAAAGGACGGGATTCTCAACTTTTCTTCTTGCACTTCCGCCACATTTATGGTAATATATTATGGTAATAAAATAACAAAGTGATGTGTTCCATAATTGGTATTCATAAATATAATCCCGCGAGGGTTCATCATATATGTTTCTGTATGCTACTTAAGACCAATAAGGAGGAAATCAAGATGAAAAAACTGACTTCTCTGCTGCTCGTAGTACTGATGATGATGACCTTTATGGCTGCTTCATATGCTGAGGATAGTACTTACTACAGCGAACGGACAGGAACCGTCATTTGTACACAGCTCACGGTTCGTTCTACTCCTTCCACCAATGGAAAATCCTGTGGAAAGCTTAAGAACGGGCAAACATGCACCATTATTGGGCGTACAGGAGACTGGTATATCATTGACCTTGCATCCTGTGGGTTTAAAAACTATCCAGAAGGCACAGGATATGCCAAAGCCAGCCTCATTGTAGAAGACCCAAGATGGATTGTCCTCACCAAATACACCGTAATGTATGCTGACCCCTGGTCCATGCAAAAATCCAATGGTGAGCAGTCCTCCAGAGTTCTCCAAGTCATTAGTGAGAATGAATGGCTGTACTGTGTTCAGACGCGGGAAACAACTGCCGGCTCCTCTTTTATCCTTAAAAGTGATGTTGGACAGTATAGTAATCCTGACGAATACAATTTTGTAGTCGTTGGTGGCGATGCCGCAGTCTACGATGACACCCTGTCTGAGCAGATTGCAACTCTTAAGACTTTTGACATCGTGCAGTTCATCGTCTCCAGGGATAATTTTTACAAGGTTCGCTTCGAAGATAGCATTGGTTGGGTGAAAAAGACTCAACTACAGCGGATTATCAACTAATACTAAAAAGTCGTCAAAAAGGGACGTCCCTTTTTGACGACTTTTTAGCATTTTTTTCTCAGTTTCTCCCACCTAGTTTCCTTTCCACTATTTGTTAATCTAATTTTTTGACATATTTCCTTTTCTTTTTTATAGATTTGTTATATAATTACAATGAGTGTAGACAAAAAAGAAAAGGGGGGTTAAAAATGCCTGTTTGGACAACGTGGTTAATCATCGCTGGTTTTTTTGCAATTTTAGAAATAGCAACAGTTGGTTTCTTAGTAATTTGGATTGGAATTGGTGCTCTACCAGCCATGATTTATAGCATGTTCTTTCCTGAACAAGTTCTTGTTCAAGTTGCAATATGGGTTGTGTGCTCCATTGTACTAATTCTACTAACCAAAAATTTAACAGATAAGATAAAGCCTACTCCTACCAACACTAACGTATATTCCATCATCGGAAAACGCGCCACCGTGATTCAAGACATAGATGCTGAAAAGTCATCCGGTCAAATCAAAGTTGGTGGAGATGTTTGGTCTGCAAAAGCTGAAAACTATGATGATGTCATTCCAGAAGGAACAAGTGTTGAAATTGTTTCCATTGAAGGGGTTAAAGCTGTAGTTAAAAAATTAGTAGAAGAAAGTACGGTAGAGGCAAAAAATTAGATTTTCATTTTAAATTTTTATATTATTGAAGGAGGTTATTTTCATGACTTGGGGTTTTATTATTGCACTTATTATTGTTGTGTTGATTGCCATTAAAACTATCAAAATAGTTCCGCAATCAGAAGTTCTAATCGTTGAAAGATTAGGTAGGTACCACAAAACAGCAGAGGCTGGTTTGAACATTATTTGGCCATTCATTGACCATGTAAGAGCTCGTGTAGATTTAAGAGAGCAGACCATGGACGTTCAACCACAGAGCGTTATCACAAAGGATAACGTTACTATCAGAATTGATACCGTTGTGTTCTTCCAAATCACAGAAGCTAGAAACGCAGTTTATGAAATTCAAAACTTACAAAACGGTATTAAATACTTAACCACCACTACCATGCGTGATATCATTGGTAAAATGGAACTTGATACCACACTTAGCTCAAGAGAGCAAATCAACTCTCAACTTCGTCAAATATTGGATGAAGCTACAGACAAATGGGGCTGTAAAGTTAACCGTGTAGAAATTAAAGACATCGATCCTCCAAAGGATATTCGTGAAGCCATGGAAAAACAGATGAATGCAGAAAGAAATAAGAGAGCTGTTATCCTAGAGGCTGATGGTCAAAAACAGGCTGCCATCACTATTGCAGAAGGTGAAAAAGAATCAAGAATTTTACAAGCAGAAGCTGAAAAAGAAACAAACATCAGAAAAGCAGAAGGTGACAGACAAGCAAGAATCTTAAGGGCTACTGGTGAAGCAGAAGCTATCAAACAAATTGCAGAAGCAAAAGCACAGGAAATTGAAAGAGTTTACACCGCAATTAGAAACGCAAATCCAGATGATAAACTAATTCAATTAAAATCACTAGAAGCATTAGAAGAAGTATCAAAAGGCGCTGCAAACAAAGTATTCATTCCATTTGAAGCAACAAAAGCTTTGGCAGGTCTTGGTTCATTAAAAGAAATTACAAAAGAATAAGATTTCAACAATCAGAACGTCCTTTTTCGTCAAACAGGGACGTTCTTTTTTGACGAATTTTTTCCCGTCAAACAGGAAACGTCAAACAGGGACGTCCTTATTTGACGGAACTTGTCGTCAAAAATGGACGTCCCTGTTTGACGAAATTAGTGACGAAATTAGTACATTCCACCCATTTCATCCATTCCAGGATGTTCATGTTCATGGTGGCAAGGAGGCTCCTTCTTATCTGCTACTAAGCTTTCTGTGGTAAGTACCATCGATGCTATACTTGCAGCATTTTGAAGTGCTGACCTTGTTACTTTGGTAGGGTCAATGATGCCCTCTTTCTTCATATCCACATACTTCTCATTTAAAGCATCAAAACCAGTTCCCACTGGGCTTTGTTTTACTTTATCCAAGATTACACTTCCCTCTAGTCCTGCATTAAATGCGATTTGTCTTAAAGGCTCTTCTAATGCCATTAAAACAGTTTTTACACCTGTCTTTTCATCTCCCTCAACTTCATCTAAAAGCTTTTCTACAGCTGGAATTGCATTCACAAATGCTGTTCCACCACCGGCAACAATTCCTTCTTCTACAGCAGCTCTTGTTGCAGCAAGGGCATCTTCTATTCTAAGTTTCTTTTCTTTCATTTCCACTTCTGTTGCAGCACCAACTTCAATGACTGCCACTCCACCAGAAAGTTTAGCAAGTCTTTCTTGCAATTTTTCTTTATCATATTCAGACTCTGTTCTTTCAAGTTCACTTCTTATTTGTTTAACTCTATCAGCAAGTGCTTCTTTATCCCCTGCTCCGTCTACGATGATGGTATTATCTTTTTCCACTTTTACTTGTCTTGCGCGGCCAAGCTGGTCAAGTTCAACCTCTTTTAAATCAAGACCAAGTTCATCTGTAATCACTTCTCCACCAGTTAAAATGGCAATATCTCTAAGCATTTCTTTTCTCTTATCACCATAACCAGGAGCTTTTACAGCAACACACTGGAAGGTTCCTCTTAGTTTGTTAAGTACAAGAGTGGTTAACGCATCTCCTTCCACATCATCTGCGATAATCACAAATCTCTTTCCTTGTTGCACAATCTTTTCAAGGATTGGTAAAATTTCTTGAATATTTGAAATTTTCTTATCTGTAATTAAAATGTATGGATCATCCATCACCGCTTCCATTTTATCTGTATCTGTTACCATGTATGGTGAAATATAACCTTTATCAAACTGCATTCCCTCTACAACACTTAAATTAGTACCCATTGTCTTTGATTCCTCAACAGTGATAACACCATCATTAGAAACCTTTTCCATGGCATCTGCAATTAGCTCTCCTACTTTCTCATCATTGGCAGAAATAGATGCAACTTTTGCAATATCTTCTTTTCCTTTTACATTCGTACTATTTGCTTTTACAGCCTCTACAGCAGCATCAATGGCTTTACTCATTCCTCTTCTCATTACCATTGGATTAGCACCAGCTGCCACATTTTTGATTCCTTCATGAATCATGGCTTGTGCAAGCACTGTTGCAGTAGTTGTTCCATCACCTGCCACATCATTTGTTTTTGTTGAAACTTCTTTCACAAGCTGTGCTCCCATATTTTCAAATGGGTCATCTAGCTCAATTTCTTTTGCAATGGTAACACCATCATTAGTGATTAGTGGTGCACCATATTTTTTATCTAATACTACATTTCTTCCTTTTGGACCAAGTGTCACTTTTACCGTATTGGCAAGCTGATTTACACCTCTTTCTAGTGCTTTTCTGGCATCTTCTCCATATAATATCACTTTACTCATATTTCTTCCTCCTTTTCAGCACACAAAAAGGTACAACCATTTTTGTGCGATTTTTCTTCACAAAAACTCAAATAAATTATTCAATAACTGCTAAAACATCATCCTGACGAACAATGATATATTCTTCTTCCTCATATTTTACTTCTGTTCCGGCATATTTTGAAAAAATAACTTTATCCCCCTCTGAAAGCTGCATTTTCACTTCTTTTCCATCTACCATTCCGCCAGGACCTACTGCAATTACTCTGGCAACATGTGGTTTTTCTTTGGTAGCTCCTGCAAGAATGATACCGCTCTTTGTAGTTTCCTCTGCCTCTATTATTTTAAGTACAACTCTGTCTGCTAATGGTTTTATCATAACGCATTACCTCCTCAAAACATTAGCACTCTATTTATTAGAGTGCTAATTCATAATATTACTATATGCTTTTTTTGTCAATATATTACTAAAAAATTATTTTAAAAATTAAATCACAGTTTCTACCACTTCTGGATAGGAATCCTCTTGAAAATCATCTTCAAAATCATAGTCAAAATAGTCATAATCAAAGTCATAATCATAGTCGTAATCATAGTCGTAATCATAGTCGTAGTCATAATCATAATCGTAATAATCATAGTAATAATCATCAAAGTCAAAGTCAAAATCATAATCAAAATCATAATCATCATAGTAATCATATCCCGAGAATGGATATAACAATTCTTCTGGTAGCTTTTCCATTATCTTTTCCACATAAGATTGTGCATTCTCACTAAGCTCTTCCATTTTTTCCTCAATACTCGTCTTGCTCTTATCATTTAAGATAAAACTATTCTCTTCTGAAATCGTAATGAAATGATCTGTTTTAGCATCATGCTTTGTAGAAAATTCTAGGAAATCTACAGAATATGTTTCCTCAGCAGTGTTCATTGTTAAATGTCCCTTCCCGTCATATCCGTTTTGTGTTTTTTGGATATTCAAAGAAAGATCCATACCTTCCCCATCTGTTTCAAAAGAAAATTCAAGGTATTTTGCTGCATTTGTATTTTGAACAGCATATCTCATCTTCATGTTATCATAATAATCAAAATTCTTAAGCTCCAATTCTATAGCAACCGTTTTATGAGATTTTTGATAAACATTAACAATCACATTCCCATCCGGAAATTCAGTGGTTGGGTCATCAATAATTTCATCTAACTGCTCTGCATATTCCTTGATATCTTCCTTCCATTGGCTAAAATCTCCAAAAGCATCATAATCTGCCATCTCATCAGCATATATCTGATACAAATTTTTATCATTTTGTGCCTTTCCAAGCAATGCTCTCAAAATTCTTAATACCGCTTCATAGTCTAATACTAAGGATCCCTTTGAAGCACTCACTGTTTCTCCATTAATGGTAATGGTAACATTCTCTTCTTCCTTGATATAACTTGATATTTCTTTTTCTATTATAGGAATATATTTTTTAGCAACTTCCACATATTTGTTATAATTTTCGTAATAACTCTTATAAGCCGATTCTAAACTGCCAAAATCTATCTTATCTGGAATATTTTCATCGTCCAATTCTAGCTTTCTAGCAACCGATTTTAAATTCTCATTCCTTACTGCTATATATTCATTGGTAAGTCCAGGAATGCTGATACCAAGTAAGTCCCCCGTTTTCACTAAATTAAGCTCCACAAGCTCCTCATCATCCGCACTTACTTTCACATTAGCCGATACATCTTTGTCCTTTACGGTATCTACTTCCACGATGGATAACTTTTCTAAAATAGTCTCTTCTTCCCCATTTATCGCCCTTAATATTTCTCCAATATTAAGAGAAACGTCTGTAGTATATGTTCCATTCCCATGCGCATAACTTGCAAGCGTATATGGTAATTCTGCTAAATTCTTGTCTGTAAGCCTTTTCGCAAAAACTTTTCCTTTTGAATCAAACACACCAAGAAGTGTTAGAAGGCAGGCTACCACAAGAATAACACCAGCAATTCCCAAAACGGTCAATAATACTTTTTTACTATTGCCATTCTGTTTTGGAGATTCACCATTTCCATCACTTAAATTTTCGTTTGTACCTTCTATGATTGGACTATCATTTTCATGCTCTTGTTCCCTCATTACCACTGCATTAGGCGTTTCCATTCCCTCTAAATCATTTTCTACTGAACCAGCTGATGATTTGGATGCTTCCTCCGAAAAGATTTCTACTAAATTCTTTTCAGCCTCTTCAATCCCACTAACATTCGCAGAATCATTTTCATTTACCTTGTTTTCATCATCCATTTTTGCATTCCTCCTTCTTTCCTCTTAATACAATTCTATTATAGATTTTTCGTAAAATAATTTCAACTGCTAAAATGAGGGAATAATCTTCAAATTTTCTTCTCCCACTAGCTCCTGTAAATCGGCATATATCTGTTCATTCACAAACATCTTTAAGGTCTTTTCTACCTCTCCATTTACCATCTTCACATCAATATTTCCTCTTTGATTGCTAATATTCTTAATATATTCCCTTAACCTCTGTAACTCATACTCTGACTTTCCTGTAGGAATGACAAGTTCTATCATTTTATTTCCACTATTGATTGCTGAAAGTAATTCATAATTATGCTGTTCAAATTTTGCTATTCTTGTGGCAATGACAGTAACTTCATCCTCTTTCACACTGATTCTTCCTGCCACAGACACAATATTATCTTCATAGATTTCTCCCCTCATTTGAGAAAATACCTTAGGGAAAACAATCAAATCTATTTCTCCATCCAAATCCTCAAGTGTCACAAATGCCATGATTTCATTATTCTTCGTAATCTTATTCTTAACATGATTGATAATTCCAATTATTTTTACCTCTTTGCCATCAAGCCTTAAGATTTCCTCCGGCATTGCCCCATCAAAGTTTTCCTCCACCATCAAATCAGTACTTTTTATCGTGGCATACTCATCAATATATTCTGCATAACTTTTGAGAGGATGACCAGAAACATATAAACCAAGCATCTCCTTCTCCATAGAGAGTATCTCACGCTTTGGCAGCTCAGGCATCACATTCATCTTGTATAATGTGTCTTTATTTTCATTCGATGCACTTTCTGTATCAAACATATTCATTTGACCCGATAATGCCGATTTTTTATCACTGGCGATTGTATCTAGCACATCTTCAAAAGAACAAAGTAATGTGTTCCTGTTTGGTTCTAAAGAATCAAAGACACCAGCTTTAATCATACTCTCAACACATTTTCGGTTCACATCTTCTGAAGCAATTCTCTTACAAAAGTCCACAAAATCCGAGAAGGGGCCATTTTGTTCACGTTCCGTGGTGATAGAATTAATGGCAGCCTCGCCAACATTTTTGATGGCAGCTAAACCAAAAATAATTTTATCTCCCTCTACCGTAAACTTGCTAAAACTCTTATTAATATCAGGTCTCAAAACCTCTATTCCCATTCTTTTGCACTCATTAATATATACCGTTATTTTTGACTGCACATTTAAGAAACTATTTAACAATGCAGCAAAAAATTCTGTTGGATAATATGCCTTTAGATAGGCTGTTCTATAGGCAACCACTGCATAACAAGCGGCATGAGATTTGTTGAACGCATACTTTGCAAACTCTGCCATTTCATCAAAGATTTTATTGGCAGATTTTTCATCAACCCCATTTCTAATGGCACCTGGAATCAGAACATTCCCTCCTTCATCTGTTAGGCCATAAATGAAATTCTTTCTCTCCTCTGCCATCACATCTAGTTTTTTCTTTCCCATGGCACGGCGTACCAAATCCGCTCTTCCAAGCGAATATCCACCAACACTTCTCACAATTTGCATAACCTGTTCTTGATATACCATACAACCATAAGTCACATTTAAAATAGGCTCTAGTATTGGGTGCGTGTACTCTGTAGCACTTGGATTATTTTTTGCCTTAATATACCTTGGAATCTGGTCCATTGGTCCTGGTCTATATAAGGAAACACCGGCAATCAAATCTTCTAACCTATCGGGCTTTAACTCTTTCATAAACGATGTCATACCAGCACTTTCAAACTGAAAGATTCCACAAGAATTCCCCTCACTCCAAAGTTTGTACACATTTGGATCTTGCATATTCTCGTCATACTCCACATTCACACCACGGTTTGCTTTCACCATTTTTTCTGCATCATTAATAACCGTTAGGGTCCTAAGTCCTAAGAAATCCATCTTTAGAAGGCCCAGTTCTTCTAAGATAGTCATTGTATACTGCGTAGACACAATATTATCGCCCTTATATAGTGGAACATAGGAATCCACCGCATCTTTTGTGATAACCACGCCTGCTGCATGTGTTGAAGCATGCCTTGGAAGACCTTCCAAATTTCTAGAAATATTGATGATTTCCTTTACATCTGGCTCCTCTTCATACATCTTCTTTAAGTCAGGATTCATCTCTAACGCCTTATCCAGCGTGATATGAAGTTCCATAGGAACATTCTTGGAAATCTGATCCGCCCTACTATAAGGAACATTTAAAACACGCGCAACATCACGGATAACGCCACGAGCCGCCATGGTTCCAAATGTGATAATCTGGGCTACATGGTCATTTCCATATTTCCTACAAACGTAATCAATGACCTCTTGC
>JAFUGC010000040.1 GCA_017469565.1 Clostridia bacterium
CCAAAGCATGCACACGGGAATGGTATGATTCCTAACTTTATTTCCACTTGTCATTTTTGTGGTATTGATGGTCACATTAGACCAAGTTGCTTTTATTACATTAAAATGTGTAGAGTTAAAAGCATGATCGAAAAGAAAAAGGCTAGAGCTAGAATGCATGTTCATATAAAGGAAGAAACTCATTTGCATGATCCTTTATCTTCTAAAGCTCTAGAACCTTTGTCCACTAGGAAGAAAACTATATCACCTAAGTGGATAAGAAAGAATAATGAACCCGCTTGCTACGAGACTAACAAGTCTCACAAAGGTTCAACCGAGTCTAATGGACTTGGAAGGTCCATAGGACCTCATGACCTTCATTGATGAAGGGTGGTTATTGACCCCATATGGGGAACTCAAGCAAAGAGAGCTATTTTGTATACTTGATGCATGCAAAATACTTTAAAGATCTTATGCTTCTTTGTTGATTGCTTGAGTAAGCTTGGTTGCACATATGTATATATGTTTTCTATTCAATAAGTGTGAACCTTGCTTTGTTTTCAATCCATGTCATATTTATGTTCAAACATGCATTTTTGGACTAGGAAATTAACATAGGAAGTATAATTTGAATGACCTATAGTTAATTCCATGACATGATGATTCTAAATAACATGCTAAATGTCTTATGAAGAGCATGAAATTCAAATGACATGCTCAAATGAAAAAGCATGAATTGATGATTGCATATTTATTAAAATGCAAAACTTGTGTGAAAAAGCTTATGAGACTCAAATTGATTAAAGGATCTTGTATCCGGTCAAAGGATTTTAAAATCCAAATGTCTCTCTTTCTTTATTTGTTGAACATGGCTACTATCATACGGGTTTCATACCCGGAAAAATCAAATAGGGTGCAAAGTCGCTCATGCCATGTTTCGCTTATAAAGTTGGATATAGTTGCTATTAAAATTGAAATCAATGAAATCTCTATATCCTTGCTTCTCTCATGACAAATGGTAAAATTGGTTTGAATTCTATTGGAAACCTTTGTCATTTGCTTTGCCAAATACCATTGTATTTTGGACTTGAATGCAACATGTCTTGTTTGCAAAGCATTTTTATTTCACACATTTTCAATAAAAATAAATCTCCTTGATTCTCTCCAATTAATTGAGTGCATAAAGTGGCTTATTTAACTATGCATTATCATGTATGCTTCTTTCTCTCTTTGCTATGAGTGACCCGATTGGGGACTACTCCTTTGCCTATATCATGACAAAAAGGGGGAGTAGGATGTGGTAAGGGGAGTTGCTAATTGTGCATATGGGGAGTTTATGGTTTGATGGGGAGTAACCCTTTGAGGGGGAGCATTGCATACTCATACATTGCATGATATTGTGGTTAAAAGATTCATATGCAAATGCTTATTTTTCTTTCACTTGATCATCTCACATACACTTGCTGTGGAAGTGTAATCTAATTGTTTTGAAGGTTTGGTTATTCTACAAGAGATTGAAGACTTGAAGTTTTATTTTCTTATCTCTTTGTACTTTGTAATGTAGAATTTCCCGTAGTTTCAATTATCTTGTGAGGATCAATGTGAGTGGTGATTTTGTCACGAAATTGCCAAAGGGGGAGATTGTAAGGATTCCCATTGTTGATTGGCTTATTTCGTAGACAAACCACATTTTGGGGGTTTGAATTGTAAGGGTAGTTAGGTGATTGAAGATCATGCTCAAAGGCCCTTTTCAAGTCCTCAAGAGAAGAAGCACTCCAAAGGTATATTTATTAGTGTTTCTTGCAATGAAGAGAAGTAGATGCACACACACACATCTCTTGCATAATTCTCATTCTTGAATGTGTTGTGTATTTATTTTGTGTATGCATTATTGCCTAATTCATCTCTCTTCATGCATGTTTATTTGGTTGCATCTTGCTTAGTATTGCATAGCATGGTTAGATTTTAGGATGCTCCATCAGGTGCATTTTGCGCCCTGATCTGCGGCCAAGGCCGCAGAAATAAGGCCGCAGAATAAGGATCAGAATTCATACTCTCTGTCCTCTTTTCTGCGCCCTTGATTTTTGCGTTTAGGGGCCGCAAAATTGTCAGGTGCATTTCTACGCCCTTGTGTTCTGCGGTCCGTGGCCGCAGAATCATCCCGCAAAAGCGTCAAGTGTGTTTCTGCGCCTTGTGTTCTGCGGCCAAGGCCGCAGAATCAAGGGCGCAGAATCGGCGGTCTTTTGCAAAATTTACAAAACGGCACCACTTCACTTTGGCATACTATATATATGCCACTTTCATTTCTAGGTCGTTTTTAAGAGTTCCAAATATCATATTTTTCACTTAGAACATATTTCAAGAGAAAAATTATCAAGAACTCACCTTTAAACACTCAAACCATTTCCTTTGATCATCAAAGTTCATCTAGGATCATTCATGACCATTTAGGACTCATCCATGTATGGTTTTGCATCATCACATCTCTCTTGGTAAGATTTTGACTAACTTCATCTAATTTTAGTTTCTTTCTTGTCAAGTTATCTCTTTATCTTATTGTATGCTTTATGTTCACATGCTAGATATAAGATAGAGATTGTTTGTGATGAATATGATTGAGTGTTGTATTGTGATAGCTATCTAGGTTTTGATTAATCTTGATTAGCTAAGCTTTATGATATGTCATTTAGCTTTTGATATCTAGGATTGATTTCATTGATATATCATCATTCTAGGTAAGCATATAGAGTTGCCTTGCTCTTGTTGCATTTTGAGTATTTCACATATTCACTTAGGTTGCATTCTCTTCATTGAGAACTAAGTCTTGTGTTGCTTCCGGGATTAGGTTGCTTAATTCACAAGCAATAGAACTAGGTTCACTCATACCGGGATTAGGTAGGTGTGTGATTACTTCCGGGATTAGGTTGTAATCTATTTTCACACTTAGTGGATTCGAGGTTCTAGTGTGGCTCACTTACATAGCCCGTGGTTTTTCC
>JAFUGC010000006.1 GCA_017469565.1 Clostridia bacterium
ACATGATTATCATCTTCCCCAATAATCACAAGCTGTGGTCTCTTATCAAAACCGCAATCCTTTGCCTGATAATTATCATAAAACTCTTCATAAAGCTTCATTTTTTCCATGAACTTTTCTTCCCAACCAGGATTACGCCTTACCACTTCAAAAATAAAATCTAACTTAATATCATTCTTCACAAGAGACACGCTTCCACCAGAAGGCTGGAATTTGGTACTCTGTCTCTTAGCATAAAGAATAGGATTTAAATTAAAACCTCTGTATGCAGCAACTTTTTGCATATACGCAATAATAACCTGATTCCCTGCAAGCCTTCTTTTTAGCATATAAACAGGTTTGGTATTATCTGTAGGCTGCCAATTTGTCTTAATTCCTCTAGAATTCAATAAATATTTACCAACTTTATCTAGACAATAAATTCTATAGATTCCCTTTCCTTCATCACTAGAAAAATAATACCTAGTAATAATTTTTGTTTTAATCATATCCTCAAGTTTCTTGTTTAGCTTGTCTTGAGATTTCACCTCAATACCCTTTTTCGTTAACATCTGAAAAATTTGTCTAGATGTCACAAATTCGAAATCATTAATAATTTCAAGTATTTGAAAATGTAATTCATTGATATATCCCATGTTGATTTTAAAAACAACTTGGTCAATGGATGCATATCCATCTTTTCCATCAAACACTTTGATTTCGTTTTCTCTCATCGCAAATGGCGATTTTGGAGCTTTAATAGCATTATCCTCAACCAATTAAATTTCCTCCTTTAATTATAAAGTATGTGCAATTTTGGCACACATCTATTATATCGTATTCCCTAGCCAGAATCAAGAGGTGAACCCAAAAAAGGAAACGCACCTGTCAAACAGGAGGCAGCGTCAAGCAAGGGCTTCGTCAAGCAGGGACTCCGTCAAGCAGGGACTCCGTCAAATAGGGACGCTCCTTAATGACGTAACATAATCGATGCAAAATTTGTCTCGATTATGTTACGTCATTAAGGAGCGTCCCTATTTGACGGAGCCCCTGCTTGACGAAGCCACTTGCTTGACGAAAAAAATCACCAATTCATCACCATCAACACACCTGGAAAAACATCTGTGGTCACATCCCTCTTAAATTCTTCCTTTGTCTTAAATGCTACCTCTTTTATTTCCTCAGAATCAATCACCTTTGTTTCTCCCTCAATATATTTGCACAAGAAATAAGTGATTCTTACATTCGTGTCAGGATGAATTCTACCGCCAATTTCACTAATGACGGAAATGGTAATTCCAGTTTCTTCTTTCACTTCTCGAGCACATGCCTGCTTTCCAGTTTCATTCTCTTCTATTTTACCACCAGGAAGTGTCCAAACTAAATCCCCTTCCTTTTTGGTACGTTTCACCATTAAAAGCCTTTCATCTTTTTTCACAATCCCAACAACAACTTCTATCATTATGCTCACCTCACTCATTATCTTTTAACAAATCATAAGTCTGTTTTCCATTGCTCCTCCTTAAATATAATTTGGTCTACAAATATACCTACATTACCCCCATAGTTTATCATAAATAAATGACTATTTCAACAATAATGGACGATCCCCATTTGCTTAAAAGAAAAACTGGTTAAACGAATGTCTAACCAGTTTCAAATTCTTAAATTAAACTAATTGTAAGATAACTTCCTCTGCTGCGTCTCCTCTTCTCTTTCCAAGCTTAATAATTCTTGTGTAACCGCCTTTTCTGTCTGCATACTTTTCAGCGATTTCTCCGAATAATTTTCCTGGTAGATCAACATTATTTCCGTCAGCATCTTTTACCTTATTGATGTTTGCCATGATTTTTCTTCTTGCAGCAAGTCTTGAAGGATTATCCTTCTCAACAGTTCTTGTAACATTTTCTCTTACAACTTTATAAAATTCTTTTCCATTTTTGCTTGTAGCTTTTTCTGTAATCTTAAGACCAGTTTTTTCATCAACTTTAGCGATGCTAACTGTTTTCTCTACCGTCTCAAAATTATCCTTTTCTTTTACTGCAAGCGAAATTAAGCTATCTACGATACTCTTCACTTCTTTTGCCTTAGGCTCAGTAGTGATAATTTGTCCATGCCAGATAACATCTGTAGCAAGGTTTTTAAGCATAGCTTGTCTATGGTCAGCAGTTCTACCTAACTTTCTATTTTCTGCCACTTTATTTCACCCTTCCTTCAAATTTTCTATTCCTCACTAGGCATAAAATCTAATCCTAAAGAATGTAACTTGTTGGTTACTTCTTCTAATGATTTTCTACCTAGGTTTCTTACTTTCATCATCTCTTCTTCGGTCTTATTTGTTAAGTCCTCAACATTAATGATTCCAGCTCTCTTTAAGCAGTTATATGATCTTACAGATAAATCTAATTCTTCGATAGTGGTTTCTAGCACTTTCTCTTTCTTAGACTCTTCTTTTTCAACCATAATCTCTGTATTCTTAGTTGCTTCTGATAAGTCAATGAATAATGCTAAATGCTCATTCATTACTTTGGCAGCTAAGCTAAGTGCTTCATCTGGAAGCAAGCTTCCATCTGTCCATAATTCGATTGTTAATTTGTCAAAATCTGTGATTTGACCTACTCTTGTATTCTCAACATAGAAATTAACTTTCTTTACAGGAGTATAAATAGAATCAATAGCAATGACTCCTAGTGGTTGATTTGGATTCTTATTCTTTACAGAAGGATTATATCCTCTACCACGATTAGCAGTAAGTTCCATATGTAAGCTACCGCCTTCTGCAACAGTTGCAATATGTAAATCAGGATTTAATACCTCAACATTTGCATCTCCTACGATATCCGCAGCAGTAATTTCTCCCTCTTTATCAACATCTATTCTCAAGTTCTTCTCTTCATTGTCAAATATCTTTAGTCTTACATTTTTTAAGTTAAGGATTATTTCTACAACATCTTCAACAATTCCTGGTATTGTTGAGAACTCATGTTGAATTCCATCCACTTTAATACTAGTGATTGCTGCACCTGGCAATGATGATAACAAAATTCTACGAAGTGAATTACCAAGGGTAATTCCATAGCCCCTCTCTAGAGGCTCACATACAAATTTTGCATACATATTATCATTGTCTAACTTTAAACACTCGATTCTTGGTTTTTCGAATTCTATCATTCTTTAACCTCCTAATTAATTTTCTAAATTCTAACTTCTAGTTCTTAATGCCTAGCATTATTTAGAATACAATTCAACAATCAAATGCTCTTGAACTGGTAAGTCAATTTCTTCTCTTGCTGGAAGAGCTACAATCTTTCCTGCTTTGTTTTGTAAATCAGATTCAAGCCATGTTGGAACTGGTCTACCATTTTCAGTTGCTTCTACGATTGATTTGAATATTGCACCATTTGCACTTGACTCTTTTACTTTAATGACATCTCCAACTTTTGTTAAGTATGATGGAATATTAACCTTTGTGCCATTTACTGTGAAATGACCATGTCTAACAAGCTGTCTAGCTTGTGCTCTTGAAGTTGCAAGACCAAGTCTATATACAACATTATCAAGTCTGCTCTCAAGGATTTGAAGTAATCTTGTACCTGTAATTCCCTTTGATCTTTCAGCCTCTTCAAAATATTTTCTAAATTGTGATTCTAAAACACCATAAAATGCTTTAGCTTTTTGTTTTTCTCTTAACTGTGTACCATACTCAGATTGTTTCTTTCTTTTTTGTCCATGTTGACCTGGTGCATAAGCTCTTCTTGTTATAGCACACTTATCAGTATAACATCTAGAACCTTTAAGAAACAATTTCTCGCCTTCTCTACGGCAAACACGGCATGATTCACCTATATATCTTGCCATCTATTTTCATCCTTTCTCAATTAAATTTCTATTCGAATTATACTCTTCTTCTTTTTGGTGGTCTGCAACCATTATGTGGAATAGGAGTAACGTCTTTTAATAAACTGATTTCAAGACCTGCTGTTTGAAGAGCACGAATTGCTGCTTCTCTACCAGCACCTGGTCCTTTTACATATACTTCTACTGTTTTTAAGCCATGTTCCATAGCTGCTTTTGCTGCTGTTTCAGCAGTTAATTGAGAAGCATATGGTGTGCTTTTTCTTGAACCTTTGAATCCAAGACCACCTGAACTTGCCCAAGAAATAGCATTTCCTTGAACATCAGTAATGGTAACGATTGTGTTATTAAAACTAGAGTGAATATGCGCTTGACCTTTTTCAATATTCTTACGCTCTCTTCTCTTTCTAGTTACGTTCTTTTTTTGTACTTTAGCCACTGTTATTCACCCTCCTTATTTCTTCTTATTTGCTACTAGTTTTCTAGGACCTTTTCTTGTTCTAGCATTTGTCTTTGTTCTTTGTCCTCTAACTGGTAAATTCTTTCTGTGCCTTAATCCTCTGTAGCAACCAATTTCCATTAATCTCTTAATGTCAAGGGCTGTTTCTCTACGAAGATCACCTTCTACTTTATAACCGCCTTTATCAATTACTTCTCTAAGTTTGATAACTTCTTCTTCTGTCAAGTCTTTTACTCTTGTATCTGGATTAACTCCAGCTGTTTTTAAAATTTCGTTAGATTTTGTTCTTCCTATACCATAGATATATGTTAAGCCAATCTCAACTCTTTTTTCTCTTGGTAAGTCAACTCCTGCAATACGAGCCATTTTAAAAAATACACCTCCATAAATTTTGTTTCCTATGCTTGTTTTCTTTTTGCCTTTTGTTTGCTATGGTTAGTGACGTAACCACAAGCTATATGTAAATACTGTTTGGATCTGGTGATTCACCAGACAGCCGCCCAAATTCAGTATCTAGATACCTTTCTTGATAAATTAGAAGTTAGATATTAGATACCTTATCTTACCTTCTAACCTACAAGCTGCATGCTTTCTAATTTTTAAAACTAGATTAGCCTTGGCGTTGTTTATGCTTAGGGTTTTCGCATATTACTCTTACTACGCCTTTTCTTTTGATGACTTTGCACTTGTCGCAAATCTTCTTAGCTGATGGTCTTACTTTCATTTTTTTCCCTCCTTCGGGTTTCCCCGCTTTTTTGGTTTTTTGGACAAGCCCGGTGAAAGCGAGTCCATTATATTTAAACTTTTTTAGAATTGGGTTTGTCTTTTCCGGTCATTCACTTAAACGGCTTAAAAAGACTGAAATGCGCTTTCTAAAAAAGTGCCGCGCAAAATTATTTTGCTCTCCAGGTAATTCTTCCACGATTAAGGTCATAAGGTGATAATTCTAATTTCACCTTATCTCCTGGTAGTATTCTAATAAAATTCATCCTTAGCTTACCCGAAATATGAGCATGTAACTTATGACCATTTTCAAGTTCTACAATAAACTCTGTATTTGGTAATGCTTCTACAACAGTACCTTCTACTTCAATGATATCTTCCTTAGACATTTTATCCTCCTACTCACTTTAGAATTTCCCTTAAAGCTTTTTTAATATCATGATTTGAAATTTTATGCTTATTTTTTATCTTTTGAGCAATGGTTTCAGAATAAAGAGAAGTTTCCTGAATATGCTTTCTTTTTTTCTTCTTCACATTTTCAATTCTTCTAAGACTACCGTCTACTAGAAACACATAATTTTCATCACAATCTGTTACAATAAAATGCTTACCACTATCTCTGCCTTTTGTTGATATAACAATGCTTCCAACCTGTATTCCGCACTTTCTTTATTCTTCCCTTTCTCTTTTTCATAGTATGTCAGAATGCTAAAAAGCCATTTTCCAACTCAATAAGTATACAACGAAACCGGCTTTGTGTCAACATTTTTTTGCTGAAAATAGCAGAAAAATCTTACGCCATGAATCTAAAACTAAGGCATTTCAAAAACCTCTTGTCAAAAAAGACTTAATTGCGTTAAAATATTTCTATAGACAATAGATAAAATCAAATTTAAAGGAGGGCATGACATGTCTGAATTTAGAATCGCCACTCTCGGAATTGATGGCAAGGATATTGAAGAAAAATACAGAAATGAATTAGGTCTTGATAAGAACAATGACATTCAAGTCACTTTTGTTCCAATAGACAAAATGAATGCATATGATATTATGGAGGAACCTGGATTTCAAGCATTCTTATATGACATAGCTGTTCATCCACACAAAAAGATTCAAAAGCAAGAAAAAAGTGATCCAACGACAGATGATAAAATAAGCGAGGAGCAAATAATACTTGACACCATGACTAAAGAAAATGAGGAAAAGATGCGTGCTGTTTTTTATCGTGTTGACAGTAAAAAAAGACTGAATAATTTTGTATTATTGCCTATAACCACCGATGCAGTCAATAGTACTATTAAAGAAGATGAAACCAAAAGCATACGTTCTCTATTTCCAAGTGAAATTTCTGAAAATGTTAATTTGGCTTTGCAAAATGTAAGTAAATCTGAAAATATTGCACCATTCTTGCATACAGCACTGCGCCCTCAAATTCTTTTACATGATAAATTAACCAAAGGGGTATTAGATAGAAATAATCAAAAAGAAATCAATCAGTTCCTAGCAGAACAATATCTGGAAGGAATCAAAGAAAAAAGTCTATATACAGCAGGTCATTTAACGAGGGTTTCCACATTATGTGGAGCACTTGCAAAAGACCTTTCTTGGAATGAAGAACAGGTAGAAAGTGCTGCATATATTCGGAAAAATACATGATGTTGGGAAAATATTTATCCAAAGTAGTATCGTAAATGGTCACAAAGATCTTACTGAAGAAGAAAAAGCGGAAATGAATCTTCATACTGTTAATGCAAAACCGCTTATTGACATGCTAGGCTTAACGGAATATGAAGAAAAGGGCATCCTTTCTCATCATCTTAACGCATCCAAAATTAAAGAAATATTGTTAAACGAATATCTTGACAAAAACGATAAATCTGGTCAAATACAACTACGAGACTTATATCTTCCACCAAAAGATGAGACACAAAAAAAAGATTCAGAACTAATACAGGGTGCAAAAGAGTATATCGCCGAAAATAAATCGCGTTATGACTGCGCTCATTTAGTAGCAGTTTGTGATTGTGTTGATACCATGACATGTCAAAGAGGATACAATAATCCGAAACACATCGTTGACGTATTTAGGGATCTTCTTTACAATAGCGAGCCAGGTCCTTATCAGCAGTTTGATGAAGATGTTGCTAAACAAGGTATCTTACTTCTTGCAAAGCAAATTGCCAGTATTGGTTATAATCCCGCTGAAATGGTGAAAGCCATTCAAGGCAAAAGCACGGCTGCAAAAATCAATAATCCAAATCTGGTAAATCGATTAGACGAAACGCTAATTACTATGTTTGAAGATTCTGAAAATGGCATTGCAGTTAATATGGAAGCAGAGCCAAACGCTTATTGTGAGTTAGGCTTTAGACTAAATGAATATGGGGAACCTGAATATCGTGATATGGAGCAGTATGTGAAAGAGTTTAAAACAGATATACCTCAAATAAGAGAGTACTCCGTTTACAGAGATGAATTATATGATATTATGAGAGCAAAAAGTAAAGAGGTTGAGGCACTTAAAAAAGCCAAAGATGCTTCTGAAATTGAAGCAATTATCATACAAGAAAACTTGGTCGAATTTGGCGAGGAAGACGAAATATTAAAAAATAAAGATGATAAGTATCGCCCTAAAATACCTAGCCTGGGCAAAAAAGCAAGAGAAAGGTTTGAAAGGCAAAAAGAATACGGAAAAGTAGCTGCGGAAACCAGTTATAAGAAACCTCTCATAAAAGTACAGCAAAACGGTGTAAATCTTCCAAAACAAGTAAGAGACGTATCAGATATTGACTTCAGCATCAACTCTAAAAATGTTCAAAATATAGAGCAACAAACAGCACAAGAAGCAAGTAAAGAACAAGAGCAAAATATTGGGTATAAACCTAACAGTCAAGATTCATATGAGTAAAAAAAAAAACGGCTATAAAAGCCGTTTTTTTTGCTTAAGCAAGGGTCTCTGTGACATTTCCCATTGCCTTCAGCATGGCGATTTCCGTAAGTGAGTACCACGGAAACTCCTCGTAAGTACGAAGAGCTGGATACTCTTCGTACAACGCGTCAGCAAACACCGGCTCCATCGCCTCACCCGTCAAATACTTTTCAGGTATAAAGCGGTTAAGCCTTGCGGCTTTTGCCTTGACAGGAAGCATTTCGTTCGAGATTGCTCCTATCCTGATTCCCTGCAACCTCATAATTTCTTGTTTGACTGTTTCAGACATGCCTCCTCCATCATTCTTCATAATAAATGCCCTAATTTCTTCGAAAGAAATAGCATTATTCTTGATAAGATTGAGAACGCCCGACTGAAACTCCTGGATGTCCATAAGTGTTGCAGTGCTGTAATTGTACTTGAGTTTTTCCATCTTTTTGCCTCCTTTTAAAATTCAGTACATAACAAGTATACCATAATTTGCCTTTTTTTTCAAGTTTTTCTTGAATATTGGATATTCTTAATATAAAATAATTTTAGCATGATTGATTGGCAAACGTCAATCATTTATATTGTATAATATACAATATGGATTATTTACAAAGGAGAAAATGCCATGGCTACAGAAAGATACAAACAAGGAGTGACAGAACTTCTTGCCATTCTTGATGATGAAAAAAATAAAATGTATACAGACATGATTCCTGAAAAATTGATGGACTTTTTTAGGTCAAAAACCTCTAAAACATACCAATTTCATTATGATTCCAGCAAAGAATTAAAAGATATCCCTCTTAAGAGTGAAACCAAGAATCTTCTTGCTATGCTTTATTTAAACTATTGGTGCGAAAATCAAGAAGAGAAAAAGTCCTATATGCAGCTTTTAAAGCAAAATGAAATCAAATACAGTGAAACTGTTCAAAATACTACAAAAACCCTAGAAGAGATTCTTGCAGAAAATAAAAATCAGGAAGTAATTTCCACTCCAACTTCTCAAGATAATAATTTAATTTCAGAAATCAGTAATAGCATCGTTCCCTCCTTAAAAGAAGAAAGCTTTTTCAGGAAAATGATTAATAAAATTAGAAGCTTTTTTCATTTTAGAGAAATATAAAATGAGCCTATCTCAAAAAAGGCACCCCTATGAACATACTCTAAAAAGTAAGTTCATAGGAGTGCCTTTTTTGATTATTAAAACGAGACTCTGTAAGAGCCCATATCATTACAAAATTGTTAGTACCTCTGCCCCGTCCTTTGTGATAAGAATGGTATTTTCATAATGGGCAGAAAGTTTTCCATCCGCAGTGACTACCGTCCAGCCATCCTCTAACACATCTACATCATAGGAGCCTTCATTAATCATTGGCTCTACGGCAATGGTCATACCAGCCGCAAGCCTTGGACCACGGCCAGGTTTTCCATAGTTTGGTACGCCAGGATCTTCATGCATTTCTGTACCAATTCCGGTGCCCCTGATATTCTCTTACTACGGAAAAGCCATTACTTTCCACACATTCCTGAATGGCGTGCGAAATATCTGAAATTCTATTTCCTGGTTTTGCTTGTTTGATTCCTTCCCAAAAGCTCTTTTCTGCAATTTCTACCAGTTTATGAGCAACTGGTGAACCACCTTCTCCTACTACATAGCACCTGGTACAATCACCAAAATAGCCATCCTTATCTGCTACAATGTCTAAGCAAACCAAGTCTCCATCCTTAATCACCCTGTCTCCAGGAATTCCATGAATTACTTCATCATTAACAGAAATACAAGCTGTTGCTGGGAATGGATTTGGATCTCCTTCTGGATAACCTTTACAAGAACAATTACAGCCATGACTAATGAAGTAATCCTCACAAATCTTGTTAAGCTCTCCCGTGGTAACTCCTGGCTTTAAAGCTTTTTTCATCTCTTCTTGAGCCCCAGCTACAATCTTTCCAATCTCTCTCATCTTTTTAATTTCTTTTTCAGATTTAATACTAATCATTTAAGAATCTCCTTTACAAGTGCAATGGTGTCCTCTAATCTTTCTTGTCCAATGACAGTAGCTACTAATCCTTTTTCTGAATAATAAGCAATTAGTGGCTCTGTTTGTGCATGATAAACTTCCAATCTGTTCTTTACCGTTTCTTCGTTATCATCTTTCCTTTGGAACAATTTTGAACCACATTTATCACAAACTCCCTCAACCTTTGGGGGATTATCTCTTAAGTTGTAAATTTCTTTACAGTCTGGATTTTCACATGTTCTTCTATTGATAGCTCTAGACATGATTTCCTCATCTGGAACCTCTAAATTAATGACTTTATCAATAGAAACACCTTCTGCTGTTAAAAATGCATCTAGTGTTTGTGCTTGTGCAATTGTTCTTGGAAAACCATCCAATAAGAAACCTTTTTCCTTGCAGTCTGGTTCACTAATTCTAGCCTTTAAAATATTAACAACTAATTCATCTGGAACCAGTGCTCCTTTATCCATGTATGATTTTGCTTCCATACCAAGCTCAGTGCCATCTGCAATATTCTTTCTTAGAATATCTCCTGTTGAGATGTGTGGTACATCATAATCTCTCGTAATCCATTTACACTGTGAACCTTTACCACTGCCTGGTGCTCCTAAAATAATTAATCTCATAAATTAAACCTCCTATTCATTTTCTCCTGATTCTGTATTTGAAACTTCTGCAGTATTTACTGTACTTGGTGTACTTGCTACATTTTCTGCCTCACCTGATGGTATATCTTCTTCTGAAGTGGCCTCATCACCAGATACTGTTTCAGAAACGCCTAACACTTCTCCAGATACAGTCTCGCCACTAAGCAAAGCCTCATCCCCTGAAACATCTCCGGAAATATCTCCCGAAACCTCCTCTAAAATTTCACCAGAAACTTCACCACTTTGAAGTTCTTCTCCACTTACATCAGAAACTTCTCCGCTTTCAATGACTTCTCCACTGTTTATCTCTGGTAATTCTTCTTGCTTATAAACCTGATTACTATCCATCAAAAATGTTACTGCAAAATAAACTACAACTGCAATAATAATGAACATTAATACTCTTAAAAAGTTTCTCATAATATCCCTCTCTTTCTACAGAGACTAGTATACTACAACATTTTCCATTTATCAACATGAAAATTCTTTGACAAAAAAAATGCGTGAAATTTCTTCACGCATTTTTTGCTTTAATTTACTCTATCCACTTAGGCATACGCCGTATGACTAGGAAGAACTAACACTGGGAAGTCAACTTTTGTTTCAAACATTACATTTATTTTTTTAGTAAACTTAATCAAAATTGTAAAGTATTTATACCTTTCTCCCATTTTACAATTAGTCCATAATTGAGAAACAATCCCCATTTCCGGAACCGTAAAAAGATTACAAAGCATATTAATATCATCTACCGAATACTTGTAAGGAGAAGGACTATCAAAGGAAGTAAGGATACCATATTCTTCCTCCTTAATTCCCCTTACAAGTTGACCAAAGGGAAATATGTTTGCTTCCACTTTCTGTCTGTATCTATAAACTATATCCTCTTCCTCTTCTTCGCAGATAGAATTGAAATCTAATCGTCTTGGACGATTATTAATCTTCAATAGCATCACTGTACCATCTGCTGAAAGTTTAAAAAGCTTACTCGGAAACAAATTCCCAATAAATAAGCTATCATATATCTTTAATAATCCACATGCGAAAGATTCTTGGAAATCATATACCGCTTTTTCCATCTTACTCCTCTCCCATCATATTGCAATATAGTGCTGATAAGGACCTAAGAGAAATGTCATTGGCTTAGTGGTTTCGACTTGTCTTGCAGTCATTATTTCACATTTTGCCTGATTCGGTATCAGGCGGATTCCTACATCCCCACTATTAAAATCAACTTGTAAGGGATTAAACCTCAAATTCCTCAAAGTCTTACTGTATGAATCAATGAAACACCAGTCTTTTAAGAAAATATTCCTACGCAAAGAATATCTAAAGAAATAATCAACAAAAAACATATTTTCATTAAAATAATAAACGTACTCTTTTCCTGTTACAATCTCAACATGAATTCCCAAAAGATGCTTTTCTATTGCCTTGACAATCTCATTTGTCAAGGTACGTTCATAATTGGTGCGTGCAAATCTTCCTCTAAATTTTAATTCATCTTCCAAAGCAGTGACAGTCGTAAAAATAGCAAAATCTCCTTCTTCGCCCTTCACAATAATTCCGGGAGCCAATTTTGCTTTCCATGTTTGTTCCTGTCCTGTTTGCTCATATGTTAATGGAACCTCAGGAAGTTCTTTGTTTTTAAATACTACTCTCATTCCCTCTTTTACCATTTTCTGATTGCAAAGAGTTTGGAATGACCCTTTTTTCCCGTTGATTTTGCTTATATCTTCTTGCGTTTCTTGAAATTCTGAAGTATCAATAGAACTGTCCGGTCTTTTAATTCTCGTTTGCTTGCTCTCCGCCATGTTCTCATCTCCTCATTGCGGTACCCCTAAAAGTTGACGTGCTCTTTCCTTGAAGGCTATCTTAAAGTCGCCATGTTGAATTAAATCATAGAAAAAGGTCCTCGCTTCCAACGTATAGGTTTCACAAAGATGCTTTTGACTTCTTGCCCAATCAAATTCTGTCCTAGCATTTCGAATACTGTCTAAAACATCTTCTAGCACCAAAGAAAAACCTTCTAATTTTTCTTTGGTATCCACGCCAGCAATCAAATGATACTTCTGCCTATCCACAAGAATGTTTTTGGGCATTTTGGAGAGAATGGAAGATGTCCTGGCATATTCCTCAAGAAGAGATTCTGAACCATCTTTACTTGCAGGATAACAAGTGGCACCAAAGCACTTTTCAATCTCACGCATTCTTCTTTCCTTAACTTCCTCAGGGACTTGGTTTGGCATCATTGCAGCTTTAGTTCCCTTCACCATTTCAAAACTTGCAACACCAATATTACTAAAGATTCCTTTTCTCAAATACTCCACCAAAGAATCAAACTTTTCCTCTGTTTCGCCGGGAAAACCAACAATCGCTTCCGTGGATATCTTAAGGTCTGGTCTTACCCTCTGAAGCATTCCGATTTTTTCCTGCATTTCTTGGAAGGAAGGACGATTCATATTTTTCAAAATCTCGTCATCCACATGCTGAATATGAAGCATGATTTCTATAATATTGGGATGTTCCGCAATGACGGAAATTACTTCCTCTGTGAGGCCTGCAGGGTGAAACCAACCAATCACATAGTAACAGTCCGGAAATTGCTGTGTAATCCTTTGCAGCAAGTCTCCAAAACTTCTTTTGCCATACAAATCAATTCCATAATCCGCCGTTTCTTGTGCTCCTGTGAGATAAATAGTAGACTCCGTATCATAGAGGGTTTGAATTTCTTGTAAAATCATTTCTATCGGCTTGCTCTTGTACCCATTCGCAATCATTGGATAAACACAGTAAGAACAGTGATGCAAGCACCCCTCGGAAATAATGACTTTATTTTGATAAGGAATACTTAGCGTCTCCGTGGGCACAAATTCAAAAGAGTTTAGTAAATAGGAAAAATCTTGAACGCTAATTCCTGGAATCGCTTTTAATTCGGAGGTACACAGCTTTGCCAAACAACCTGTCACAAACACCTTTGCCTCTGGTTTGCAGTTTCTTCTCACATCCGCAATCACTCTCACGCTATCCATCTTAGAAGGGCCGAAGGCGCATGTGAATACAACCACAATATCCGCAATGGTGTAATCACACACGACTTCGTACCACTTACTTTGCTGAACACGGGTGAGCAGTAAATTAGCATTTTCAAGGTCCATATGCATATCATTACAAAGGACAAGTGCCATTTTTTTCATGTCATCTCACTCTTTCTGCCTTAATAACTCTACTTCTGCTCTTCTTTCACTTTGGTGATACTCGTCTGTATACTTTCTTTCTGTTACCCCTATGGCATCTTCCAGACTACTAAAACTCATGCACTTTTTACCCACGAATCCTTTCGCTTTAAAAGAAATATTGCCAGTTTCATCAATGGTGGCCTCTAAAAACGCACCCGTTCTATCCAAAGGATCATAGATTTTCAGCTTTCCATTGCCATAGTCATGAACGCTATACCGCTTCTTTCTTGCCTCCATCTTTACTTTTTCCATGGCATATTGTCTCATTAAGGTAGAACCAGAAACGCCGATTGTCTGCTCTACCGTTCCATTATAGAAATCTGCATCAATCGAATAAGTACCATCTGCATTTTTTTCAAAAGCAACATCATAACTATTGTAACCAGGAAGCTTTGCCACATTTTCTCTTATCTGTGTACCATAATAATACCTACAAGGAACATGATGCTCTAACTTTAATCCCATTGTCTCCAAAGCATTTTGAAGAGCCGCAAGATCATTAATCTTGGTGGCTACCTTGGTAAAGTGACTCATGAAAATCCCCCTTTATTCGCTTACTCTACTTGCGCGCTTAATACGAGCCGCGTTAACCATAGACTTACTCGCCTTTATTTTCTGCTGAGGACTGTAACTTGCATTGCGAATGCCATGGCTTGTACTCCACTCCCTTAAAGCATCAATCGTTTCTTTGGCAATCCCCTGAGAAGCAGGAGTAAGCTCATCCATTGCTTTTATGATATCCTCACTGGTATAGTCTCTTTTTCCGTCATTCCAGGCATGGTACATGGCAGAAACGATGCATTCCTCAATTTCTGCACCATTGTACTCTTCAGAACCTTCTACCAATTTTTTAATATCATAATCATCAGGATTTCTTTTATGCTTTCTTATCTGAATTTTCCAGATTTCCTCTCGTTCTTCATGATTAGGAAGATTCACAAAAAAGATTTCATCAAACCTTCCTTTTCTCAAGAATTCAGGAGGAAGATTAATATTATTCGCCGTTGCAATCACATAAACAGGAGCATCCTTTTCCTGAAGCCAAGTCAAAATATTTCCAAACATACGGGAAGTAACACCAGAATCCGTCTTTCCACTGCTTGCTGTGCCGGAAATAGCCTTATCTACTTCATCCAGCCATAATACACAAGGAGCCATGGATTCTGCCATCTGCAATGCCTTTCTAGTATTGGCTTCTGTTTCACCAACCAGAGAAGCAAAGAGTTTACTGAGGTCAAGTTTGAGCAGAGGAACCTGCCACATGTTTGCAAGTGCCTTTGCCGCCAAACTCTTTCCACATCCAGGAACACCAAAGAGCAAAACACCTTTTGGATATGGGAGACCATACTCTTTCGCCTCCTCAGAAAAAGCAGAAAAACTACGTTCTTTCGCATATTCCTTAAAGACCTGCATGCCTCCTACATTATCCATGGATTCCTCAGACCTGTAATACTCCAAAAGATTATCTTGACAAATGGTTTTCCGCTTGATGTCATAAATAATGTCCAAATCCAGTTTGTTTGTTTTTAGCAGTGAAATTGCAAGAGCATTTTCAGCCTCTTGTAAGGTAAGCCCCGAAAGGGCATTGGCTGTCCGCTTAATGTCCTCCTCTGCAACCTGAACCTCATTGATGCTCATCGTCTTACGAATTAAATTATCAAATTCTTTCTTGCCGGGAAGTTCAAAATCAAACACCACGGTTTCATGCGCTAAATCATCCGGAATCTCAAAAGAATTGCTGATAAAAATGTAGGTTACCTCCCGCTCTCTAGCCATTCTAAAGATATCCTTAGCAGCACGCAACGTGGTGGGATTATTGATAAAATGATGAAAGTCTAGCAAGCAGAAAATGAGCGGATCTCCTTTTGCCTTATTGAGTCCTTCCACCAGAACTTCACTGTATTCCTGCTCATTATACTGGAACTTGATAACCTTAGCCTCTTTTTTCTCGATTGGATCATAGATTCCATTCGTCTGCGACCAGCAGAGAAACTGAAATCCACATTCTTTGGCAATATAAGCACACTCTTTCAGTGCACGCAGTTCTTCAGAAGTCCGGTAAACAATGCTGGAATAACCAGCTAAAATATAATCTTTCAAGGTAAGTTTTGTCATATTCACGTTTACTCCTCCTTACATCTTAAGATTCTGCATAAATACAATTAACCGGTGAGAAAAACTTTTGAAAAAGTAATTCTCCATGCTCAAATCCATTTGCCTCTTGCTCTAATTGATACATCAGCATAGATGATGGAGCAAGACTACTCACAATCATTACTAAATCTGGAGATTGTATCTTTTGGATATCCCTCAAGAGATTACAGTGAAAATCCTCCATATCCACTTCTAAGCAAAAAACAAACTTCTTATTTGCCGGAAGATGGACCACTTGTCTAGCAAGCTGAAGTAATTCTCTACAATTTTGATCAATGATGGTGGAGCGAGCCATCAACTCCAAACCAGTAAACGATTCATTACGCTCATACACCATCCGATGTTTCACATATAAATCCTGAACCAACTCATAAATTCTGTTGTGGATACCAGGAGATATTCCCTGTGGTTCTATCTGGTTTTGCATATAATTCATGATAGCAGCCCCAATTTGTTCATAAACATTTGCAATGAGCCGAGACTGCTGAACACCTAGCAGGGCATAATTTCCCTCCAACTGTTGTAACACTTTTGCAATCACTTCATCAGAATGAATCCCAAAAACACCTATCACGTCAGAAAAAGTACCATTTTCAAGTGCTACATGAACAAGCTGTTTTAGTTGCCTTACTTCAAAAGAATCCTCTTGTCCAAAAGCATTCCCACGGCTTTCCCTTTCTATAGGGTTAGAGCAATTGGGAGTACTCGCCTTATGAATCCCCAATTCCATAGAACTGGAGTCATTAGTAATACTCACCTTATGAGTCTCTGAAACCTCAGAAACAACCTGCATAGGCTCATCCACCTCATAGATATCACGTGCTCTTTTAATTCTTCGAAATTCACGCTGTTCCATGTTCTTTCCTCCTCAAAGATTGAATTATTTTTCTTTGTTTTCAATGATAAAATTACCGGCATTATCATATCATAGTAAACACATTTTGTCAATTTGCCGCCATAGAAGGAACTGCATCCTCAAATGTGATACAAAAATTCGATTATGTAACGTCAAAAAAGGACGTCCCTGTTTGACGGAGCGTCCCTGTTTGACGCCCCTGCTTGACGAAAAAGAGCGCCCCTGTTTGATGGACGCAAATTGACGAAAAAGAAAAGACAGTCCTTTTTGTTGAATTGAGAATCTACAATTCAACAAAAAAGACTGTCTCTCATTGTTCAAAAATTATTCCAAAAATCCCTTGTAGTGTCTTGTAAGCATTTGAGCCTCTAATTGTTTTACAGACTCTAATGCAACACCTACTACGATTAGTATTGCAGTTCCTCCAAATGAAATTGAAAGACCAGCGAACTGTGTAAGTATTGGTAACACAGCAATAATTGCCAAGAATACAGAACCAAAAGCAGTAATACGTGTTAATACCTTTGATAAGTATTCTGTTGTTGGCTTTCCGGCTCTAATGCCAGGAATGAATCCTCCATTCTTCTTTAGGTTATTAGAAACTTCAATTGGATTGAAGGCCATTGCCATTGTATAGAAGAATGTGAACGCTACGATTAACAATACATATATCAAAATATGTCCTAAGCCAAACCATAACATGCTCCAATTCATAGCACCTGTCGCACTATCTACAAGTCCTGTGTTAAGTGATGTGAATGCGAATAATTTATACACACCAGCCCAGAAACCAGTAGCATTTGCGATATCATTGTTCACAAGTTGAATGATAAGTGCTGGTAATTGCATAAATGACATTGCAAAGATAACTGGCATAACTCCTGCCATTGCAAGTTTCATTGGAATAAATGTGCTTTGACCGCCATACATTTTTCTTCCAGCTACTCTTTTCGCGTATTGTACAGGAATTCTTCTTTCAGCCTCAGTTACCCAAACAACACCAGCAATCAAGATGATTGCACCAATTATGACTGCAATTGCAGTAAGCGTTCCACCCACACCAAGGCTTGCAACTTGATAAAGATAAGTTGCGGCTTGTGGTAAACGAGAAACGATACCTGCAAAAATTAGCATGGATGTACCATTACCAATTCCACGAGAGGTAAGCTGTTCTGCAATCCACATAAGTAATGTAGAACCTGCTGTTAAGCTCAAGATAAATATCATTGGTGAAAGAGCAGACGATGTCAAGAATACACCTTGATTTCTATATGCCATATAAACTCCAAATGCCTCTATAGCAGCAAGAATAACGGCTGTATATCTTGTGTATGCAGAAAGTCTTTTTCTACCATTTTCACCCTCTTTAGACATTTCTTCTAAAGCAGGAATTGCAAACGCCAATAATTGAATGATGATGGATGCTGTGATGTATGGGCTGATTGATAAAGCAAATACTGAAAATGATGAAAATGCTCCACCAGTAATAATATTGATTGTATTTGTAATGGAATTGGATGCCCCAGTAATGGTGCTAAGGATTTCAGCATCTACACCAGGTGCTGTTACATAACAACCAAATCTAAATATTGCAAGAAGCAATATGGTGTATAACATCCTTTTTCTTAATTCAGGGATTTTCCAAGCGTTAAAAAGTGTTTTAAACAACTAAATCACCTCAACCTTTCCCCCAGCAGCTTCGATCTTCTCCTTTGCTGTTTTTGTCACTCTAGCTGCTTTTACATTTATTTTTTTCGTAATCTCTCCATTACCTAATACAACGATTCCGTCATTTATCTTCTTAATCATACCTAGTTCTTTTAATGATTCAGCGGTAACTTCTGTTCCATTTTCAAGATTATCAAGCTGAGCAAGAGTTACTTCTGTGTAAGTCTTAGCATTAATATTATTGAATCCTCTCTTTGGAATTCTTCTGAATAAAGGCATTTGACCACCTTCAAAACCAGGTCTTACACCACCACCAGATCTTGCATTTTGACCTTTATGGCCTTTTCCAGCTGTTTTTCCTAATCCTGAACCAATACCTCTACCAACTCTCTTACGGGTTGTCTTTGAACCAGGTGCTGGTCTTAATTCATCAAGTTTCATTTTCTGCACCTCCTTTTATTTAATTAAAAACGAATTTATCCTCTCTAACCATTCTCACCTTTAGGCATTATAGTTAGATAATTTCTTCTACTTTTTTACCTCTTAAATTAGCTACCATTTCAGCTGTCTTCATATTTGTAAGAGCTTCTAATGTTGCATAAACGGCATTTCTAGGATTATTAGATCCTAAATTCTTTGTTCTAATGTTCTTGTAACCTGCAAGTTCTAAAACTGCTCTTGCAGCACCACCAGAGATAAGTCCAGTACCTTCTCCAGCAGGTTTTAAAAGAACTTTACCAGAACCAAAGTTACCAATTGCTTCGTGTGGAATAGTATCATTAACAATTGGAACTTCGACAATATTCTTCTTAGCATCTTCAATTGCTTTCTTAATAGCGTCTGGTACTTCAGCAGCTTTACCGTTACCAACACCAATATGTCCAGCACCGTCACCAACAACAACTAATGCGCTAAATCTAAAAGTTCTACCACCTTTAACAACTTTAGCAACTCTGTTGATTGTAACAACTTTCTCTTGAAGATCTAATGTGCTTGCATCTATCATCTTATTTTCTCCTTTCGATTAAAATTCTAATCCACCTTCACGTGCAGCTTCAGCAAGTGCCTGAATCTTTCCGTGATATTGGTATCCACCTCTATCAAAAACTACTGCTTTGATTCCAGCCTTAGTAGCTCTTGCAGCTATTAAGGCGCCAACTTCTTTAGCAGCCTCAATGTTACTAGCCTTTGTCTTTACTTCTTTGTCTAGTGTGCTTGCACTAGCAAGAGTTTTTCCAGCAACATCATCAATTACTTGAGCATAAATACCTGTGTTACTTCTGAAAACACAAAGTCTTGGGCATTCTGCAGTACCGCTAATTTTTCTGCGAACTCTTGCATGTCTTCTAACTCTTGATACGCTCTTAGCTTCTTTCTTAATCATGCTATATTTCTCCTCTCCGATTGAAAATTTCCGCCTCCAAGCAGCGTTCCCTCTCAATCTCTATTTAGGTTTTATTTTTTACCCATCTTTCCTTCTTTTCTGATAATTCTTTCACCAGCATATTTGATACCTTTACCCTTATATGGTTCTGGAGGTCTTACTTTTCTGATTTCAGCAGCAAGTTGACCAACAGCCTCTTTATCTGGTCCAGAAATAATAATGCTTGTTTGTGATGGTGCTTCTATGATGGTATCTCCTCTGTCTTCAAACTCAACAGTATGAGAAAATCCCATATTCATTATTAGTTTATTACCTTGTTTTTGAACCCTATAACCAACACCATTTACCTCAAGTTCTTTTTTGAATCCTTCTGTAACACCAACAACCATGTTGTTTAGAAGAGTTCTTGTTAAACCTTGAAGATTGTCTTGATTCTCATTTTTTAGTTCAACTGTAATAACTCCTGCGTCTTGTTTTAAAATCATATCTTTATGTAATGCTCTCGTTAAAGTTCCCTTTGGTCCTTTTACGGTAACCACATTGCCATCTTCGATTTTTACATCCACACCAGCAGGTACAGTGATAGGCTTCTTTCCTATTCTAGACATCTTTCTTTACTCCTTTCGCTCTAGATTACCATACAAATGCAAGGACTTCTCCACCAATACCTTCTTGGCGTGCTTTCTTGTCAGTCATGATTCCCTTTGAAGTAGAAATCAATGCGATTCCAAGACCACCAAGTACTTTTGGAAGCTCGTCCTTTGTAGCATAAACTCTAAGTCCAGGCTTACTGATTCTCTTTAAACCAGTAATAACTTTTTGTTTATTCACATATTTCAAAGTTACTCTGATAATACCTTGTGCATTATCATCTATCTCTTCAAATGACTTGATGTATCCTTCTTCTAGTAAGATTTCTGCAATAGATTTCTTAAGCTTTGAAGATGGGATATCAACAGTTTCATGTCTTTGCATATTTGCATTTCTAATTCTTGTTAGCATATCTGCTATTGGATCAGTAATGTTCATTTACTTTTTTACTCCTTTCGTTCTAGTCTATCTTTACCAGCTTGCTTTCTTTACACCTGGTATTTGGCCTTTATGAGCCAATTCTCTAAAACAAATTCTGCAAATTCCAAATTTACGAATATAAGCATGTGGTCTACCACAAATCTTACATCTGTTGTAATACCTTGTTGCATACTTTGGAGTTAGCTTTTGTTTAGCAATCATCGATTTCTTTGCCATGGTTTACCTCCTTATTTTGAAAATGGCATACCAAGAAGTCTTAATAACTCTTTAGCCTCTTCGTCCGTATTTGCTGTTGTTACGAAAATAATATCCATTCCTCTAAGTTTATCAATTTTATCATATTCAATCTCAGGGAATATCAATTGTTCCTTAACACCCATTGAATAATTTCCTCTTCCATCGAAAGAGTTTGGAGATAATCCTCTAAAATCTCTTACTCTTGGAAGTGCAACTGCAAATAGTTTTTCAGCAAAATCATACATTTTTGTATTTCTAAGTGTTACCTTGCAACCAATCTCCATACCTTCTCTAATTTTAAATCCAGCAATTGACTTTTTCGCCTTTGTTGGAACAACTTTTTGTCCAGTAATGATGGTTAAATCTCTCATTGCATTCTCTAAAGCTTTTGCGTTTTCACGAACATCACTAACGCCCATGTTAATCACGATTTTTTCAAGCTTTGGCACTTGCATTACAGATGTGTAATTGAATTTCTTCATTAATTCTGGAACAACTTCATTCTTATAAACTTCTTTTAAACTTGACATTTAGAATTACCTCCTTTCTTACTTAATTTCTGCACCGCATTTTGCGCACACTCTTGTCTTTGTGCCGTCTTTTGCGATTTCTATCTTTGTTCTAACACCTTTTCCGCATTTAGAACACAATACATTTACCTTAGAAGCGTTGATAGCTACTTCTGATTTTACGATTCCTCCAGCCTCTCCAGCCTTTTTAGGTTTCGTATGTTTTGATCTAACATTCACACCTTCTACTAAAACTTTATTCGTTTTTGGGTATGCTACTAGTACTTTTCCCTTCTTACCCTTATCAGAGCCAGAGTTCACTACTACAGTATCCCCTTTTTTTACGTGCATGCTACTCATTTATTTTTTACACCTACCTTCCGGATTTTATATATCATCTGCTTTATCTCTTACCACCTAAAGTCTTATCTTATAGAACTTCTGGAGCAAGTGAAACAATCTTCATATAATCATTGTCTCTTAATTCTCTTGCAACAGGCCCAAAGATACGAGTTCCTCTTGGTGTTTTATCTTCTTTTATAATAACGGCAGCATTCTCGTCAAACCTTATGTAAGAACCATCTGGTCTTTGAAGACCTCTTTTGCTTCTTACGATAACAGCCTTAACAACATCGCCTTTTTTAACCATACCGCCTGGTGCAGCACTTTTTACAGAAGCAACGATAACATCACCGATGTTCGCTGTTTTTCTAAAAGAACCACCTAAGCATCTGATACACATAATTTCTTTAGCGCCAGTATTATCAGCAACTTTCAATATTGTTTGTTGTTGTATCATTTTATTTACTCCTTTCAAATGCATCTATCCCTCTTTATGGGACCTACATTTTATTTTTAACTATTTAACCTTTTCTACAATTTCCACAAGTCTCCATCTCTTATCTCTAGATAATGGTCTTGTCTCCATAACCTTTACGGTATCTCCGATTTGACATTCATTATTCTCATCATGTGCTTTTAGTTTGAATGTTCTCTTCATGATTTTACCATATAAAGGGTGTTTATAGCTGGTTTGTACAGCAACAACGATTGTTTTATCCATCTTATCACTAATTACTTTACCAACCCTTGTTTTTCTTAAAGCTCTTTCTTCAGACATCTTTTTTCTCCTTTCCTAGGATAATTCTTACATTTATTCAGCTTCTTCAAGTTCTTTTTCTCTAAGAACTGTTTTTACTCTTGCAATATTCTTTTTTGTTGTTTTAATCTTCATCGGATTATCTAATCCATTTGTAGCATTTTGAAATCTTAATTTGAATAATTCAGATTTTAATTCTACTAATTCTTTTTCTAAATCCGATGAAGTCATTTTCTTATATTCATTAGCCTTCATCGTCTTCACCACCTTCATCTTTTTCGGCATATACGAATTTTGTCTTGATAGGAAGTTTATGTTGAGCAAGTCTGAATGCTTCTCTTGCTACTTCTTCTGGAACACCAGCCATCTCAAATAATACTCTTCCTGGTTTTACAACTGCTACCCAGTACTCTAGGGAACCTTTACCACTACCCATACGAGTCTCAGCAGGTTTCTTTGTAATTGGTTTGTCTGGGAATATTTTAATCCAAACTTTTCCGCCTCTCTTAATGAAACGAGTCATTGCAATTCTGGCAGCTTCTATTTGGTTAGATTTAATCCAACCAGCTTCTAAGGCTTGTAGTCCATACTCACCATAAGTTACTGTATTTCCTCTTGTAGCCTTACCTCTGTTTCTACCTTTTTGCATTTTTCTATGTTTTGTTCTTTTTGGCATTAGTGGCATTATTTTCTACCTCCTTCTGCTGCTTTCTTATTTGTTCTTCTAGCTGGTTTCTTTTCTTCAGCGTTTTCAGTTTCTGCGCTAACCTTTTTACCTGGAAGAACTTCACCTTTATAAATCCAAACTTTTACACCGATTTTTCCGTATGTTGTATTTGCCTCAGCAAATCCATAATCGATATCAGCTCTTAAAGTTTGTAGAGGAATGGTTCCCTCTCTATAGAACTCTGATCTTGCGATTTCAGCACCAGCAAGTCTTCCTGAGCAAGTAGTTTTAATACCAAGTGCTCCAGCCTTCATTGCTTTTGCCATACATTGTTTCATTGCTTTTCTATAAGAAATTCTCTTTTCAATTTGAGTTGCAATGTTCTCAGCAACTAATTGTGCATCAATATCTTGATTTTTAACTTCTACGATATTAACATTAATATCTTTCTTAAACTTTTTCGTTAAATCTTCTCTAACTTTATTTACAGTCTCACCGTTTTTTCCAAGTGCGATACCAGGTTTTCCTGTATAAACGCTTGCTCTGATAAGTTTTGCTGTTCTTTCAATCTCAACCTTAGAAACGCCAGCCAAGCTAAAAGCTTTCTTTAAGAATTCACGAATTTGGTAATCTTCTACTAGATTATCAGCAAAATCTTTCTTACTAGCATACCATCTTGAATCCCAGTCTTTTATAATTCCCACTCTAAGACCATGTGGGTCCATTTTTTGTCCCATGAAATAAAGTCCTCCTTCCTATTAATCTCTCTCTTTTAAAACTATCTCAATATGAGAAGTTCTTTTTCTGATTCTATTAGCTCTACCTTGTGTAGCTGCTCTAATTCTCTTCATTGTTGCTCCTTGATTTGCATAAATTTCAGCAACATATAATTTGCTTGCATCCATATTGTGATTGTTCTCAGCATTTGCGATAGCTGATTTTAATAATTTTTCAACAAGTGGAGATGCAGCCTTTGGAGTGAATTTTAAGATAGCCAATGCTTCATTCACATCTTTTCCTCTAATTAAGTCTATAACAATTTTAACTTTTCTAGCAGAAATCCTAGCATGGCTTAATTTTGCTCTAGCTTCCATGTTACTATTCTCCTTCCCTTATTATCTAACTTTTGATGTTTTGTCTCCAGCATGACCCTTGAAGGTTCTTGTTGGAACAAATTCACCAAGTTTATGTCCTATCATTTCATCTGATATATATACTGGTACATGTTTTCTTCCGTCATGTACAGCGATTGTATGACCAACCATTTGTGGGAAGATAGTTGAAGCTCTTGACCATGTCTTAATAACATCTTTCTTGTTTTCTTCATTCATCTTTTCAATTCTAGCAAGTAATTTAGGGTCCACAAAAGGTCCTTTTTTAACTGATCTTGACATTCTTATTTATCCTCCTTATTTAGAATTTCTTCTCTTTGTGATAAACTTGCTGCTTGCCTTCTTCTTATTTCTTGTCTTATAACCAAGAGCAGGTTTACCCCAAGGTGTAACAGGTCCTGGTCTACCAACTGGAGATTTACCTTCACCACCACCATGTGGGTGATCGTTAGGGTTCATAACAGATCCTCTAACTTCTGGTCTCTTGCCAAGCCATCTACTCTTACCTGCTTTACCAAGTTTAATGTTTTCGTGTTCACTATTACCAACTTGACCGATAGTAGCCTTACAGTTAACACTAACAAGTCTCATTTCTCCTGAAGGAAGTCTAACGTGTGCATACTTTCCTTCTTTTGCCATAAGCTGTGCACCGTTACCAGCACTTCTAACCATTTGAGCGCCTTTACCAGGTTTTAGCTCGATACAGTGAATTACTGTACCTACTGGAATATTTGTGATTGGTAAACAGTTACCAGGCTTAATATCCGCACCTGTACCTGACATTACTGTGTCTCCTACTTTTAATCCTTCTGGTGCTAAGATATATGCTTTTGTTGCATCTTCATACTCAATTAAAGCAATGTTTGCAGATCTGTTTGGATCATATTCGATTGCAGTAACATTTGCAGGAACATCTACTTTATTTCTCTTAAAATCAATAATTCTATATTTTCTTCTTGAACCGCCACCATGGTGTCTTACAGTGATTCTACCATAAGAGTTTCTACCAGCATTTTTCTTTAATTTGCTTGTTAAAGATCTTTCTGGTTTTGTTTTTGTAATCTCTTCAAAAGTAGAAACTGACATACCTCTTCTTGATGGTGTTGTAGGTTTAAATTGTTTGATACCCATTTTAATTTCTTCCTCCTAATTTGATTTTAGATATTAGCTTTTCAGGTTATCCTTTATTTTGGGCGATATCCTATAATTTCTAATACCTAGTTTATGAATCATTTAGCGAATTACCAATTAAGCGCCAAATTCATCAATTGATGTTTTATATTTTTTGCTAACTTTTTGCTCTTTTCCGCCTTTTCCAAGATATTTGAAATCTCCAGCGTTTGTATCAATAGTAACGATAGCTTTTTTCCAGTCAGATGTTTTTCCTTCATGAACACCTTGTCTCTTTGGTTTACCCTTTACGTTCATGGTTGTAACATCTATAACTTTTACTTCAAATAACTTTTCAACAGCGTGTTTAATATCTATTTTTGTAGCTTTTTTATTTACCTTAAAAGTGTACCTACCAGTTTCCATAGCAGCATAATTCTTTTCAGTAACAATAGGCTTAATAATGATATCTTCTGCAACCATTATGCGTACACCTCCTCAATTTTTTCTACTGCTTCTTTTGTAACAACAAACATATCATATTTTAAAATATCATATGTATTGATTGTGTTCACTAAAGCAGTTTTGATATTAGGAATATTTCTTGCTGATGCTTGTACATTGAAATCACTGTTTGCTAGTACAACTAATGCCTTCTCAGCTTTAATATTGCTTAATACATTTACCATGCTCTTTGTTTTGATTTCATCAAATGTTAATGAATCTAAAACGATTATCTTGTTTTCTTGAACCTTTGTGGTAAGAGCAGACTTAAGAGCAAGTCTCTTAACCTTTTTATTTAATGTGTATTTGTAGCTTCTTGGTTTTGGTCCCATAGCTACGCCACCTTTAATCCATTGTGGTGCTCTGATACTACCTTGTCTTGCACGGCCAGTACCTTTTTGTTTCCAAGGTTTCTTTCCACCGCCTCTAACTTCACTACGAGTTTTTGTAGACTGTGTTCCTTGTCTTTGATTGGCTAAATAATTGATAACAACTTCATGCATAACATCTTCATTTACTTCTATATTGAAAATCTCATCTGAAAGTTCGATGTCACCAACCTTTTTTCCTTCCATGTTTAATAAATCTACCTTAGGCATCTTAGTTTCTCCTTTCCCTATTAGTTAGCACTCTTAGAAACAGCTGTTTTAGCTGGTTCTTTGATTCTAACTAATGAATTCTTATATCCAGGAACTGAACCTTTAATCAAGATTACTTCTTTATCCATATCAACCTTAACAACTTGTAAGTTTTGAACAGTTACTGTATCTTTTCCTGTATGACCTGGTAATTTCTTACCTGGGAATACTCTTCCTGGTGAAGATGTAGGTCCCATAGAACCTGGTCTTCTGTGGTACATACTACCATGACCTTTTGGTCCAATGTGTTGACCGTGTCTCTTAATAACACCTTGGAATCCTTTTCCTTTAGAGATACCTTGAACATCAACTAATTCTCCAGCAGCGAAGATATCAGCCTTAAGTTCATCTCCAACATTATAAGATTCAATATCATCAAGTCTTAATTCTCTGATATATTTCTTATAAGAAAGTTTTATTTTATCAAATTGACCTTTTAAAGGTTTATTCATGTGTTTTTCTTTTACTTTTCCAGTTGCAACTACAAGTGCGTTATAACCATCTGTCTCAACAGTTTTCTTTCTAACTACTAAACAAGGTTCAACTTCTACAACTGTTACTGGAATTACTAAACCATTTTCATCAAAGATTTGAGTCATTCCTAATTTCTTTCCGTAAATACCTTTTTTCATTTTTAAAATACCTCCTTGGCTATTGGTTCATATTTCATGAACATGACCATTATTTTGAATAAATACTGCTAATTGTTACTTAAATATAATGTATCATATTTAAATAAGTACAAAATTAATAATTACTCATTAATTTTCATTTCAACTTCTACGCCAGCTGGTAAATCAATCTTCATTAATGCTTCTGAAGTTTTTGCAGTTGGGTAAAGAATATCAATAACTCTCTTATGGGTTCTCATCTCAAATTGCTCTCTTGAGTCTTTGTACTTATGAGGTGATCTAATAACAGTTATTACTTCTTTTCTAGTAGGAAGTGGAATAGGACCTGATACGCTTGCACCTGTTCTTTTAGCTGTTTCTACTATTTTTTGAGCAGACTGGTCTAAAATAGCATGATCGAAAGCCTTTAGTCTAATTCTGATTCTTTCTTTTCCTACCTCCGTAGTAGTCTTTGTTGTTTTTGTGTCGTTTGCTTTTGGCATTGTTTTTTACCTCCTTAAATTTTTAGCGCCGACAAAGCCATCCACGCACCCGGGTGTTTCATAAACATCCATATTAAAACCCAGGATTGACCTGGGGAAAGTGCTAAACTAATACCCTTGTCGCCCGATTTCAAACCGGACATACTCTGTGAAAGTTCCCTGCCCCGTAAGATCGGCAGCCACATTCCACTTCATCGCATAATCGCATCGTTTAATATTATAACCGCTATATCCGTAGAATGCAAGAGTTTTTTTAAAAATTTTTCAAGAAAAATGCGATAACAAGTAGAGGACGGAGAAAAGTGTTACCTTCAGAGTTACACTTTTTCCCGTCCCCTACTTGTTACCGGAATACAGTAATTTTTCTACCTCTTTCCTGTGTTTGCGCTGGTAGGATAGCAGAACTTTATGTATTTATACTCTCACATATATCTACACACGTTATTCTTGTTTTGTCCATGTCAAACCACGATTGCTACATATCTGCTGGAATTCAGTTGAGTTAGCAAACGATTTTGCCATGTCCGCCCAACTCCAAGTTGAGCCTCCGCCAGAAATCCAATAAGTTTCATCACTAGCACGATTTCTACCTAAAATTCCCACATACATCCAGTTAACAGCCGTTGTTCTGCTTACACTGCTAAGTCTGTCTCTAGGTTCACTAGAACTTCCTGAAATAAAGTGATATGCAATCCATGCAGGTTCTTTTGTCTTCCAGTAGGCTAGTTCACTAGCCTCATAACCTCTGCCTAGAATATTGTTATACATACTGATAATAAGTAGTTCTTTCTTATCACTATAATACTCTACACTGCATCTTGTACATTTTCCATTATTCTGCCAAGAAGCTCCAGTATGTCCTAATGCACTTCCTACAGAATTGTACTTGCTTGTATCCTTAGTTGTACATCTTGAACACTTCTGATAATACGTTGCTGCTGTAGTACAAGTTGCATTTGTTCTTACTCCATTATTGGTTGAAGTTGTTGCCGTCTGATAATTATGTCCTAATGCACTTCCTGCAGAATTGTACTTGCTTGTATCCTTAGTTGTACATCTTGAACACTTCTGATAATACGTTGCTGCTGCAGTACAAGTTGCATTTGTTCTTACTCCATTATTGGTTGAAGTTGTTGCCGTCTGATAATTAT
>JAFUGC010000041.1 GCA_017469565.1 Clostridia bacterium
ACGTTTACAACTTTTCTCCGTTAACGATTGATGCAAATTTCAATCAGATTACTCAAAATATTCTTCATTTATATTTTGATATAATGCACTTTTTATATCGTTTAAATCATAATTCAATGTAAATATAGGACCACTCATTGCCCAGCTTCTAGAAATTACAATACCATTTTTATCAATTGCCCATGTTCCTTCAAATGAGTTTTTATAATCATTTAAATCTTTTGGCAATGAACTAGAACTCTCTAATCCTATATTCCACCAGCTATTACTTACATCATCATCCATTACAGGCTTATAAAAAATATATTCCATAAGTGCATCGGCATCATTAGAAATATCTTTTATTGTTAATCGGTTACCAGTATTTTTATCAAATACATAATACGTATCTGATGAATTAGCAGCTCCTCCACCACTAGCACCATAATAATGTTCATTAATTACAATAACTCTGCCATTTTGATAATATTCACTAAAAATATAATGAATATCTTGAGTATAATCAATATCTTTTGGAAGTTCTACTTCATATTCACTTTCGTCGATATATGATTTCCAATTGTTTAAAAATTCATTTATTTTTGCTATGCTTTCATCATTGTTAGGATTTTCAATATTAATAGTTTCATATGTCTTGAATTCTCCAATTCTATCTGGAGCATTGTCCCATCCGTCAGATGTATATGTTATCGGTTCATTCTTTGTAATAATGTATTTATTTTTTTTTACCACTTCTTCCTGTTCTTCTCTGCTAATAGTTTCATCGACAATTTTTTCTTCGTTTCTGTCTACAATTTCTTGTTGCTGACTATCTGTATTATTGGATGAATCATTATTTACTATATTTTCATTATTATTACAACCAGCTAAAAGTAGAACAGATATCAAAGACACTACTAATAAAACTTTTTTCATATATTTTTTCCTCCCTTTGTACAATACACCTAAATGATAGATATTTAACAATTTAGGTCAAATCTTACATTTTTCTGTCAATACGGGACAGTCTTTTTTGACGTATCATAAATTAATCATAACTAAATTTCCCTACTGATAAAGAATCAAAAACCGTCAAAAATGGTTGTCCCTTTTTGACGGAGTTCGAATCAATTTCTGGAGCCAATAGCCGGAATCGAACCGGCGACCTACTGATTACGAATCAGTTGCTCTACCGACTGAGCCATATTGGCACTTATTTATCAAAGACAATAATTATTATACAATATCCGTTAAAAAAATCAAGTAGAAAAATTCTCCATGGAGAATATATGAGATGCAAAAGTTTAAGAAATAAATGTTTCACTTAAACTTTTGCACCTTTTCATAAAATCCTACTGTAAATGTTCCAAAATCAGCTTATTCAAGATTTGTGGATTTCCTTTTCCTTTCATCTCTTTCATACACTGCCCAACTAAAAATCCAAGTGCTCTGTCCTTTCCAGCCTTATAATCTGCAACAGACTGCGGATTTGCAGCAACGATTCTATCAACAACTTCTTTAATGGCACTCTCATCTGATATTTGAACAAGTCCCTTTTCCTCAACGATTTTTTCAGGATCTTTAGAAGTATTTACCATCTCTTCAAACACTTCTTTGGCAATCTTACTACTAATGGTGCCATTATCAATTAGCTTGATTAATCCTGCAAGTTGAACTGGCGTAAATGGCAATGCATCATATTCAACACCCAATTCTCTTGCCACTCTAATAATATCAACCATAATCCAGTTACTTACGGCTTTCGCATTACCACATGCCGCAGTTGCCGCTTCAAAGAAATCTGATAAATGTTTTGACGATGTTAAGATTCCCGCATCATACTCAGGAAGCCCCAATTCATTCATATATCTTGCTTTCCTGCTCTCAGGAAGTTCTGGCAAATGCTCCTCTATATGATGAATGTATTCTTCAGAAAGCCTAATTGGCATCAAATCTGGTTCTGGGAAATACCTGTAGTCATGAGCCTCCTCTTTGGTTCTCATGGCATATCCTTCGCCCTTTTCATCATCCCATCTTCTTGTTTCCTGATATACCGTTCCACCAGACTCTAAAACTTCTTTTTGTCTTGCTATCTCAAATTCAATCGACCTTGCAATAGCCCTAAATGAATTCAAGTTTTTAGTTTCTGTTCTTGTACCAAACTTTTCACTTCCTACAGGTCTTAAAGAAAGGTTCACGTCTGCTCTAAGGGAGCCCTCTTGCATCTTACAGTCAGAAACACCAATATACTCCAAAATACCTTTTAATTTTTCAACATAAGCCACAGCCTCAGCAGCACTGCGCATATCAGGCTCTGAAACAATCTCAATAAGTGGCACACCTGCTCTATTTAAATCTACCAATGTTCCACCAGTATAATTATCATGTGCTAATTTTCCAGCATCATCTTCTATGTGAATTCTGGTAATCCCAATTGTTTTTTCCAATCCATCCGTATTGATATCAATTTTTCCATGCTCACAAAGCGGTAAATCAAATTGGGAAATCTGATATGCTCTAGGAGTATCAGGATAAAAGTAATTCTTCCTATCTTGCTTACTTTCTCTTGCAATCGTACATCCAGTGGCAAGACCAGCTTTTACGGCATATTCTACCACCTTTTCATTTAGCACAGGAAGTGCTCCAGGCATACCAGTACATACAGGGCAGCAATGTGTATTTGGTGCACCCCCAAATTCTGTGGAACAACCACAATAAATTTTGGTCTTGGTAGAAAGTTCAGCGTGAACCTCAAGTCCTATGACAACTTCATACTCCATTACTACACCTCCTCTTTTTTTACATTTTGCTCATAAGTATAAGCAGCTCTAATCACTGTTTCTTCATTAAAATGCTTTCCAATGAGCTGCATGCCAATAGGCATTCCCTCTTTATCTTTTCCACAAGGAACGGATATGGCAGGAACTCCCGCAACATTAATGGAAACCGTTAAAATATCCGTCATATACATTTCAAGCGGATTATTGATTTTTGAGCCGATATCAAAGGCAACTGTTGGGGCTGTTGGGGTAAGAAGGATATCATAATCCTCAAAAGCCTTATCAAAGCCTTTTTTCACGATAGTCCTTACCTTTTGTGCCTTCTTATAATAGGCATCATAATACCCAGAAGAAAGCACATATGTGCCAAGAATAATTCTTCTCTTTACCTCTTCTCCAAATCCTTCTGAACGACTATTTCTATAAATATCTTGTAAATTCTCATAATTCTTTGTTCTGTATCCATAGCGAATACCATCAAATCTACCAAGGTTTGCACTCGCCTCTGCACACGCAATGATATAATAAGCAGGAAGCGCATAATCTGTTGCAGGAAGACTGCATTCAGAAACAGTTGCTCCTAGTGCCCTAAACTGCTCTACTGCCTTACTCACTGCCTCTCTTACCTCTTCGCTTACACCTTCCCCAAAAAATTCTCTAGGCACACCAATTCTTAATCCTTTAACATCATTCACAAGTGCTAATGTATAATCTTTTTTCTCTATATTAGCCGATGTAGAATCCATCTCATCATGCCCTGCGATAACATTTAATAAAGTAGCAATATCTGTAACATCATTTGCGATTGGACCAATTTGATCCAAAGACGATGCAAATGCAACAAGACCATATCTTGAAACCAAACCATAAGTAGGTTTAAGACCAACAACGCCACAAAAAGCAGCAGGCTGTCTAATAGAGCCACCTGTATCACTTCCCAAGGAAACAGGTGCTAAATGTCCACTCACCGCAGCAGCACTCCCACCTGAAGAACCACCAGGTACCTTATTTAAATTCACTGGATTATGCGTCTTAAAGAAAGCAGAATTTTCTGTAGAACCTCCCATGGCAAACTCATCCATATTTGTTTTTCCAATGATGATAAGACCTTCCTCATCTAATTTCTTAGTAACAGTAGCATCATAAGGGGAAATGAAATTTTCTAGCATTTTAGAGGCACAAGTTGTTTTGATTCCTTTGGTGCAGATATTATCCTTTACGGCAATAGGAATGCCTGCAAGAGGTCCCATCTTTTCTCCAGCATCAAACCTTGCTTGAATCTCCTCCGCCCTCTTTAAAGCACTATCTTCACAAAGTGTAATATATGCTTTAATCGCACCATCATCACGCTTGATTTTTTCAATATATGCTTTTATTACTTCTGGAACTGTTACTTCTTTATTTTGATACATCTTATTAAGCTCATGAGCCTTATAAGCAGTTAAATCTCTCATAATAAAACCCTTTCCGTCATTAAAATTTCAATGCTTTCCTAATTACTTTTTCTAAACTGTCATACTAGGCAATGAATATGCCTCACCATTACTACTAGGAGCATTACTCAAAAGCAAATCTCTATCAAAAGACTCTTTTATCTCATCTTTTCTAAAAACATTATAACTATCTAGTGCAAACGCAGATTCCGTTACACCATCCGTATCTAATGAATTAATACTATTTGCAAATTCCACGATATCCTTCATATTTTCCGTATATTTCTCTATTTCTGCTTCTGAAAGATTTAACATGCTAAGATCTGCAATATGCTTTATTTCCTCTTTACTAATCATGATTTCAACTCCATTTCTTTAAGGTCTAAAAACACACCTTTTTGTAAGGAGTGCCCTAAATTTAAAAAACCCCTGGATGTAGAGCAAACCCTACTTCCAGGGAAATGAATACTTTTAAGCCCTTGGGTGAGATTTCATATATACGTCTTTAATTCTATTTTGTCCAATTTGTGCATACATTTGCGTAGAAGAAATGTCAGAATGACCAAGCATTTCTTGAATAGCTCTAAGTTCTGCACCATTTTCTAAAAGATGTACCGCAAATGAGTGTCTTAATGTATGTGGTGTAATATCCACATCAATATTAGCTTGAGTTTTATACTGTTTGATGATTTTCCAGAAACCCTGTCTTGTAAGCCTATGGCCATTTACATTCACAAATAAAGCCTGGTCATTTTCATCTTTTAACATTACGTTTCTAGATTTATCCATGTATTCCTTAAGTGCATTAATCGCCAAACTTCCAATAGGGATAACTCTCTCTTTATTCTTTCCTACACATTTAATATAACCACTTTCTAAATTAATATCATCTACATTTAAAGAAATAAGCTCCGTAACCCTTATTCCAGTAGCATATACTAGTTCAAGCATTGCCTTATCTCTATAACCTTTTAAATCAACACATTTTGGTTGTTCAAGCAAAAGTTCAACTTGCTCAGAAGTTAAAACTTTTGGTAATTTTCTCTCTATCTTAGGAGACTCTAAATTAAGAGTAGGATCCTCTGAAATCACTCTTGTCCTATATAAATATTGATAAAAAGAGCGAAGCGAAGCTAAGTTTCTAGAAACTGTAGAAACCGCCTTTCCATTTTCTTTAAGCGATGTTAAATATGTATTAAGTTCCTCTTCACTTGTTTTTACAGGATCAATGTTATGTGCATCCAAATAATTACAATACAATTTTATATCACGATTATATGACTGTAATGTATTGTCAGATAATTTTTTATCTTTTTGAAGAAAATCCAAAAAATTTTCAACTAAAACTTTTTCCATTTCACATACTCCTTTTTCACAGTGTAATACATAATTTTATGGACACCTCTAGGCTTATGCAACCGTATTTATCTTTGGTATAAAATCACTCTCTTTTTAATTTCAACAAGGCTATTTTATACAAATAAAACACATAAATCAAGTGTTTTTATCAATTTTTTATGTAAAATTCTTATAAATTTCACAAATACTATGAAATTGCGTCTTTACCGATATAAAAAATTCTACAAGGTAACAAAAGTTTCCAAAAATATGGAAGCTATTAGCAAAAATGTACATAGTATTGCTACCATCGAATGCCTTACAATTTCAAGCTTGATATCCTTTTTATTCACAAAAATATTTCTAGAAACTTTCATAGAACTTACAGTTAATATCATCATCGCAAGCAGCTTGACAAATGAATATAAAAACATTTTCTGAAACACAAATATATTTCCAGTAACAAATCCAAATTTCATTAATATTGCTGAAACCGTAAACGCAATTTTAACACCTTTATACATACATAATAATATCAGAAATGGAGAGCCAATTGCCGATGCTCCAACAATCCAAAAAATAATCAATATTTCGAGATTTTTGACAGTAGATTTAGATAAAACATCTTCCGTCTGCACTTCACTGCCTATCATCGATATCTTTTCTGTAATATCCCTTTTTATTTCCTCATTATTGATTGATAATCTAAAATAAATACCTCCAAGGATGATTCCTATTAAATAAATAATACAAATAAAGGCATAAAAACGAAAGTCGCCATTATTTACTTTGGACTCTTTTTTACGTCCTGCAAAATGATTTATCAAATGTTTATTGGCATGGAACCTAACATTATTACTCTTCTCTTGATACTTATTTCCTTCCAGCAACATGATTTATCCTCCTACACATTCGCATCCTTAAATTTCTCATCACACTAGTATCTGCTTCAAGAAAAATGTATGTCCTAAAAATAAAAATAGAACACTAATTTATCATTTTACAACTGTATATCTGCTAAAATGATAAATTAGTGTTCATCAATATTTTAATCTTTGATTTCCTTAATTGCATTTACGGCCATTTCGTCACACCTATTATTGTATTCATTGGTACTATGTCCTTTTACTTTTATCCACTCAATTTGATGTATTTTAGTAAAAGAATATATTTTTTCCCATAAATCACGATTTTTAACATCTTGCTTATTTGATGTTTTCCAACCATTTTTCTGCCAATTATATATCCACCCTTCATTAAATGCATTTATCAAATATGCGCTGTCACTATATAATTTGACTTTACATGGTTTTTTCAATAATGATAATGCCATAATTGGTCCTGTAAGCTCCATTTGGTTATTGGTAGTTTCTCGTTCGAATCCACTAATTTCCTTTTTAATATCTCCAAACATCAAAATAGCTCCCCAGCCACCTTTGCCAGGATTTCCGTGAACATGCTCCATCTGTGTAAATGATTACCTCATCCATAATACCACCTCTTCTAACAGTTAGGGAACACCTTTCTCAGACAGGAATATCCCATTTTTGATTATACCCTTATCACCGGGGTTGTATAATCAAGATTCATACTTCTATATTTAGGAATTTGGTAACCCAATGTATAAATATTGGTTCCTAAAATATCTTTTTCTAGCATCATTTTTCCTATTGGGGTTGCACTCTTTAAGTACTTACTAGGAGAGGTAATAATTGGTAAATTAGAATTATTCGATATTTGTGACAAAACTTTCTCTCCATTTTTAGTAAACCCTAAAACCCTGATATATTGTGGATTATACTTATAATCCTCTATTTCGCATTTTCTAATATCTAACAACGTATGTAAAAGAATTCTTTGTATTCTTGTTCTTGTATATCTTTTTGTTTTAATGATATCAATAAAACCTTCCAATTCCGTCCCTTCTGCTGCCGCTTTTTTTAACAAATTTTCAAGTCCTTCTGTAACATCTGCAATGGAGGCCAACTCCTCTGTAGAACTTTTTCTTAAAGCATACAGAATCTCACTCTCAAAGTGTCTCAAAAACATAGGAGCCCTGCCATTTAATATCTCTTGATTTAAAATATCAAAACTTGATTTTGGCATAACATCTTCTACGGTTTTTAAATCTCCTTTTTCTAAGAATTCCCTAATAGCAGTTGCACTACAAGTATGATTGACTACCGTTTTTGAATTATAATCTCCACCTTTTCTCAAGACTGCCACCGGTTTTATCTGACTATTCGATGTCAAAAGAGCCTTCAAATATTCTATACCAAGGATATTATTAGGATCCATTAAAATATCTGCTATATATTTTGCATCATACTCTTTCTTTAGAAAATTTTTTAAGGCATTACTGCGTGCCATTGGATAAGAAGTGCCTCTTTTAAGTTCTGATTCAAGCATTTTCTTATATTTTTCAGGCTCTAAATAAAGCACATTTGCAATTCTTTTTAAAGTGTCAATATCATCCGTATTACTGCCAAAAGAAATATTATTAATCACGCCAAGTCCATCTAAAAGTGAAACACTCCCTTGGGCAAAGTATTCTGCACTAGAAGTAGCATAATATAATGGAAGCTCAATGACCAAATCTATGCCATTTTGAAGCGCCATATTTGCCCTTGTCCATTTATCAAATAGAGCCGGTACTCCACGCTGTATAAAATTACCGCTCATGATTGCAACCACGGCATCTGAACCCGTTATTCTTTTTGTTTCCTCAATATGATGTAAATGACCATTGTGAAAAGGATTATATTCCGCAATAATTCCACAAATATTCATACATCTTGTCCCCCATTTTTATTTTCATCATCTTTTGTATCGTTATTCTTTGTATCATCTTCGTGATCTTTAGAATCATTTGTCTCCTCAGAGACTTCTTCTTTTTCTTTCAATTCAGCATCTTTATTTAAATCTACCACATTAACTTTACCAAGATTTTTGTTATTCACTATCAATAAAAAAGCATCTAGCTTGATAGCTCTTATAGCATAAAAGATGTATATATACGCCAATACATTTGATGCAAACACAGCATAATCCTTAATTGACCCAACAACCAGGATAGAAATTACCTCTACAATATATGGCAGAGTCACAATATAAAGCGCTACTTTCATATAATTCTTAAATTCCACCCTAATCCTATATAGAACTGAAACGAGCGATGCAAAAATGGCAAATAGAAATACTTCTATTAATTTTATAGTAAAATATCCAATAAAAATACTAATATACAATGCTAAAACAATGGTTATCTTGGTACTACTAGCATGATAAACACCTGAAATATATTCATAAAACGATGCTTTATCAAAATTCAACTCCACATTTGAAAGTAAAAAGCTGGTTCTTGTTCCATCATACATTTCATAGGTGATAGCATCCGAATTGATAAATAATCTTGTATTATATCTGGTGATATTCTTATATCCATCAGATTCTAAAAAATCACTAAAAGGATTGGAAGTATCAATAACAGCTATTGTACCATTTTCAAGCATGACAGTATCTTTTTTAGAGATATCAAGAATTCCATCTTTAAGTGTAAATTCAGGCACTACTTCATCATATTTCGTGATAAATGTATCAATATTATGAAATAAAGCAACGGAATATTTCCAAGTCATGAGAGCAACTAAAATCATCATAAAACATACAAAATGACCAAAACTTCTAGGAAGTTTTTCGGTTTTCAATACAAAAGGATAAAATCTAAAATCAGCTATTGATAATATAATTTTTTGAAAAAAGTTTAATTTTTTATTTTTTTCCATTATATTCTCCAATCTTTTGATATTTATAAAATAATAATCTCTCTAGAAGCATTTGAAAAAGACTCAAAACCGGCCTCTGTGAGTAATCCTGTGTCTTCTATCCTAACACCAAATTCCCCTTCTAAATAGATTCCAGGTTCTATTGTAAATACTGTTCCAGAGGAAACAACTACATCATTTCTTGGTGATATGGTAGGCTGCTCATGAACTTCTGTACCAACTCCATGACCTAGTGCATGTGCATAATCATAACCAGCCTCTTGAATGCTCTTTCTACCAAGTTCATCTATCTCTTTGGCAAGCATTTGAACCTTAACATTTTTTACTGCATAATCATGTGCTTCTTTTACCAAACGATAAATTTCTAATTCCTTATCCGTAACCCCTCCAACAAATATTGTTCTTGAAGTATCCGAGCAATAACCATCTAAAACACACCCAAAATCTAACAATATAATATCTTTTTCTTTAATCTTATTATCTGATGGAACGGAATGAATTAATGCAGAATTCTTTCCAGCACCTACTATTGTATCAAAAGATAAAGCAGTAGCACCATTTTTCATAAAAAAAACATCCATTTCGTGAGCAATTTCTATTTCTGTCATTCCCACTTTAATAAAACCACAGATATGTTCAAAACACTTATCTCCTAAAATGGCAGCGTTTCTAAGCTTTTCAATTTCTTCTTTTGTTTTTATCGTTCCCATAACAAACTCCCTATTCTAAAATAATATTTTTATTTTACAAACAAATTACAAAAGTTATTTATTAAAGTAACATACCACGGAAACATGACAGAATGTGGCATAAACATTGTGATGATTGATGCTATGACAATAAATGGTCCAAATGCCAAGTAATCACTTGATTTTTTTACTTTTGTAATTAATAAAACAATACTAACAAGTGCGCCAATAGCAAAAGAAACAATAAAGATTTGAATGGTATTTAAAACACCAAAAAACAAACCAAGTACTCCCATAAGCTTCACGTCACCAAGTCCCATACCTTCTTTGCGATAAGCAATAAATGCAAAAAGCGCAATAAGGGCAAAAATACCTGCACCAGTGAACATTCCTAAAAGCATGTCAATACCAGTATTATGATCAAAAACAAGATTTAAATACATGATGATAATACCTACAATAAAACATGTAAAATTAAGTCCATTAGGTATTATTTGTGCTTTTATATCAACAAATGCATCCATTATTAAAACGATGCTTAAAAATGCATATATCAAAAACTGAAAGGATATTCCAAGTTTAAAAAACAAAGCGATAAGAAGAAATGCTGTTATTAGTCCGATCTTCACATCAAATTTTTTCATACTAAAGATACCCTTTAGGGTAATTTTATCATCATTTGCAAAAGCATCAATTAAATTTACCATCATTGGATTAATTGCAAGACTTATTAATGCTATGACAATATTACAAAAAATTACTATCATTTTTATTACCTTCCTTTGCTTTCCTTATAACAATTTTAAACTATATCAATTTTTGTACAAAAAGTCAATGTCAATTTAGGAACATAGCAACAAACATGACCTTATCTATCCTCTTGCATAATTTTTTGTATTATGGTAGAATAATAATCAGTGAAATAATAATACTAAAGTTAAAGTCCACTGACAGATGGGAGGAATAATTATGGAAATTAAAAAATGTACTAGTTGTGGAGCCTTTATTACTACAGAGGCAACAGTTTGTGATTCATGTAGAAATAAAATGAATTATGATATGACATTACTTAAAAACTATTTTGATGAAACTCCATCATTTGATTCAATATCTGCAATCTCTGCTGCAACAGGAGTTTCTCCAACATCAATACAAAAATACATGCAAGACAATAACTTTGATACAGGAATTAATTCATCATCATTTAGTTCAATACAATATTAAGATGAGGGATGAAGAAAAAAAGTTAACAGATTAGGGACGGAGGAAAAAGTGTCAACCCATGAAAGGTTGACACTTTTTCCTCCGTCCCTAATCTGTTAACTTTTTTCTTTCCATCTTGCTCTTTCCTACAATAATATCGATCCATTAATCTCCAAATGGAACCAAATACCAAGAAATGAAGCAGCATTCTTACACATAAGCATTCTAGTCAAAAATATTTCAAAATATTTTATTACTGGACAAATCTCTGTATCAATTTTCAACTTCAATATAATCTCTTTTTTACAGTCATGACCGGCTCCAGGCTTTGCATCTATGATTTCTAATTTTGATTCTTCTACAGCATAATTTACTCTATCATGAATGTCAAACCTAGATTTGTTTTGATTTCTAACGCGCGTTCTATGCACATCTGATTTATCCGCCAAAATAAGGGCTGCAGAGATTGGACTTACAGCAGTTCCTGTTGCCTCATCATGATTTCCAATAGCCATCATGACTTGAGCAGCCTCTCTTAAATCCATTCCTCTATCCTTCAAAATATGATAAGCCATAATAGCCCCTGTATGAGCATGATCATTTCTATTAATAGCATTTCCTATATCGTGCATTTGACCTGCAATCCTTGCAAGCTCGCATTCTCTTTCTGGATAGCCAAGTTCCTTTAAAATATGTGCTGCAGTACTCGATACAACACCAACATGCCTTAATCCATGCTCTGTATAACCTATCTCTATAAGTTGCTTTTCAGCAGTTTCTATCAATATATTTACTTCTTCATCTTTTCTAATATCTTCAAAAGTAATCATTATTTTATCCTTTCTAATACATATGTATTTTTATCACTCAAATCTCACTTATCATATTTCATTTAGCAATATTCACTCCTATAATTCCACCAACCATTCCCAACAAAATATTAAAAATCATCGTAGCAATTGCGTAACCAGTAAGGGCAAATCCAGATGATGTAGTGCTACTTAGTATGTATAAAAGCACAATATAAATAAGGCCTAACAATCCACCATTTTTCAATCCATTCTCCTTTACCTTTATCACCATGATAGAACTTGCTATAAAGACACTAATCATGCTAATGACAAATACACATGTTGGAATAGTTGTCTCTGGAACAGAAGTATATGTCAAAATTGCAGAATAAATTAATATCAATATAAATGTAATCATGTATGCCATAACAACACCTTTTAAAATTGTAAATATTCTTTTTGTTTTACTCATATCAAACGCCTCCTTAAATACTAATCATGCGAAATGCACTCACTTCATACATGATAAAGACTTTTAATAAAGTATATTTACAATCATGAGTGGATATACATATTTTTTACCTATTATTCCAGAAATATAAAAGAACTAACTAATTATCAAATAATCTTGTTAATAATTTGCTAGTTCATATATTTATTATAAAATTCCATATAAATTTTTATTCAAAATGTACTGTTCTAAAACCACAGCAACACCATCTTGATCATTCGACGGTGCAACCACTCTAGCCACTTCTTTTGCACTTGGTGCACCATTATTCATTGCAACACCAAGCCCTGCATTTTTTATCATCTCAATGTCATTAAAATTATCTCCGTATCGCAATGACTTCATTCGGTTTGATATGAAACTGATGAATCAATGTTTCAATCGCCGACCACTTATTAACATTTTTAGGCAATAATTCTGCATAACTATAACTAATCAAAATATTTTTTTCTCCATCATTAATCAATTTATTCGATATATGGGGTGGAGCCATAAGTTCAATGGAATCATACTTTTTTAACCTATTTACAATCGAATTATAAACTGGCCTATCTTGATCACACACAACAATTCGAATAAAAGGCTCTTTTACTTGCTCAATATAATCTTTGCCAGCATATTTAATTTCACTACTACCCGAAATTTCATTATTAAGATTATGTCTTTTTTTATAAAAAGCTAATGCCATATGTTTTAAATCTTTTACAATAATTTCTTTTGTAGTGAATACCATATAATAAATATTATTTTGAATACATGTATCTACAATATGCAAAACTGTATCTTTATCAATATACTTTGCAGTAACAATCTGATTTTCTTTAATATCATAGATAGATGCACCATTATCACAAATCATATATCTGTCAACATTCAACTGTTTTGCAATATTTTTAACAGAGCCAGTAGCTCTTCCAGATGTGAGAACAACCCTGACTCCATTATCAATTACTCTTTTAATAATATTTTTATTTTTTTCGCTAAGTTCTCCATTTGATCTTAGTAAAGTTCCATCTATATCAATCGCTACAAATTTGTACATGTTATCTCCTAAAATTCATAAGTTTTTCCTTTGATATATCTATTAAGAACTGCAGCCATCTCCGCTCTTGTAATTGGATTATTAGGTTTAAAAGAGCCATCCGGATAACCATTGATTAGACCATTTGCATATGCTTTCATAATGCTTGACCTAAATTTTGTAGACCATGAAACATCCGTAAAAGAAGTATCTTCTGAAACATTCGCTAAAAATGTATCCATCAATGCAACAACCTCTGCTCTCGTAATTGGTTTATCCATTTCCAATACCCCAACCCCAAAAACATCCGTAATAGCATCAAATCCGATAGAAGAAACATCACTAGGAGTAACCAAATCTAAGCATCTTAGCAAATAATCGTATTCTGGCTTTGACCAATGATTTTCATTATAATCAGGATAGTAATATACACTTCCACCAGTTGTACCTAATGTATCATAATATTTTAATAAACGTGCTAGCATGGTAATGAACTCTATTCTAGAAATATTTCTGGCTGGTCCATACTCCGTTTCTGAATATCCTGTGACAATGTTTTTGGCAAATAAACTTTGGATATCTGCCTGTGCCCAACTATAATTTGCTAAATCTGCAAATCTATTTTGAGTTTCTGGAATAATATTCTCACTAATCAAAACAGTTTCATTAAACTCTAATTCTTTTACATTCATCATTCTTCTATTTGCCTGTTCATAGTTATATATACCAACAGCAATATGATCAGGTGCTTTTAATCTGCAAAAAGAATCAAGATACGCCTTTCTCTGCCCATTTACTAAATAAATAACCGTAGGTTCTACTGGAACCCAACCATATTCTTCTAAATAAATTTCAGGCCACACATGATTAATTAATTCTTTACCAATTACAGTGTCACCACTTATCTTATCTTCAATCCTGTAGCCTTCTATTGCCCTAGCAGGCACATTTACAGCTCTACACATTGCTATAAATAAAGTTGTGAACTCTTCACAAACGCCTCTCATATTTTTGAAAGCAGATAGCGAACCCTTATTGGCATAAGTAGCTGATTCATCATAGGCCATCTTTACATTAACATATTCAAAAATTGCCTGTGCCTTTTTGTAATCTGTAGTTTGTTCTTGTGTAATTTCTTTTGCCTTTGTAATAATTGAAGGATCATCAGAGTCAATTCTTTCTGCCGGCTCCAAGAACCTCTTGGTTTCTTCATTAATAACGGTATTCGTTCTTGTTGGTATTGCTTCTTCATATGTAGAAGCTAAAGCATCTCTTTTGATTGTTACTTTAAATTTCTGTCCAGGTCTTAGTCCCTCTACATTAAAATATGCATATAAATTTCCATACTCATCTTCGCGAAATTCATCAGGAGTTGGAGTAATAATAATACTTTCATCATTTTGATATTGAACAAAATTACTCTTTCCAACCAAAATTTCAACGAAACCTGAAGTAAGAGGAAGAGTTTTCGTACTTTCATAAACATATTCTTTGGTAACAAGGTATTTTTCGCTACTTGCGCAAACCGTTCCCGCAAGTACCACTAACAAAAGCAATATTAAAAAAGAAATTTTCTCAAGTTTTTTCATTCGTAGACCCCTTTCAATTCATATCCTTATTCTATTTTATATATAATATTTCATAAAATCAATATAAAATATTTGTAAATTAAAAATTTTTCATTTTATAGCAAAAAGAGGATGTTCCAATTGGAACATCCTCCCCTTATTTTGTTTTAGTCATTAGAAATGATGAAGAGTCTTTCATGAGGACCGTTTGGACTTTCAATTGTATTTTCATACAGGAAATCCAATAAAATCCCATTTACTTCATGCATCTCTTCTCTAGTTACTGCATTCAGCAGATTTTCCATTTTCTCGGAACGATTTTCATCATACTTTAGTATAATTCTGCCATCTGTACTGGAAACACAAGATTTCATAGTATTTGACAATCGCTCTATTGTACTATTACCATTAAGCACTTTAAAGTCAATCCAACGTCCAAGAGCATTTGTAAAATACTCACTTAAATAACTAAAAAGTTTCACATCATCACTATATTCAATTGAAATACTATTATACAAATCATACTTCTTGCCATCAGTGCGACTAATCAAAATATCATTTCCAACACGAGCTTTATTCAGTTCATTTTTTAAATTCGTTAGGTTACGATCACCAATCTCATCTGTGGAAACTGTAGGTTCCGGTGTTGGTGTGGCTGTGGGTTCTGGTGTTGGTGTAGCCGTTGGTTCCGGTGTTGGTGTAGCCGTTGGTTCCGGTGTTGGCGTAGCCGTTGGTTCTGGTGTTGGTGTAGCCGTTGGTTCTGGTGTTGGTGTAGCCGTTGGTTCCGGTGTTGGTGTGGCCGTTGGTTCTGGTGTTGGTGTAGCTGTGGGTACTGGCGTGGCTGTAGCAACTGGTTCCGGCGTGGCTGTTGGTACTGGTGTGGCTGTAACAACCGGTTCCGGTGTGGCTGTTGGTACTGACGTGGCTGTAGCAACCGGTTCCGGCGTAGCTGTTGGTACTGGCGTGGCTGTAGCAACCGGTTCCGGCGTGGCTGTTGGTATTGGCGTAGCTGTAGCAACCGGTTCCGGTGTGGCTGTTGGTACTGGCGTGGCTGTAGCAACCGGTTCCAGTGTTGCTGTTGGTACTGGCGTAGCTGTAGCAACCGGTTCCGGCGTGGCTGTTGGTACTGGCGTGGCAGTAACAGCCGGTTCTGGTGTTACAGTTGGTTCTACTGTTACTGTGATTGTTGGTGTTGGTGTCTCTGAATACGTTTTCGTATTATCATCTGCTGTAAACATATCTACAATCAGATAGATACCAACCGCTATTACAATCATAGCCAGTATCGACAATACACTAGATTTTCTCCGTCCATTCATATTCTTTCTCCTTTTCTCTTAATTAAGATTCCGTATGACAAACAAAATTTACCATATAATATATTATCACAAATTTACATAAAATGCAACAAAAAAGGATTTGAAACATTCATTTCAAACCCTTTTTCATTATCTTTATGTTCCCTTTAACTATTTTGCGATTTCTGTTCCATCATCTTCACTAACCTTATATGTGTGTGCTTCTCTTGTTGCTTCAATGATGTCTCCAACTAACTCATGTTTTCTTGATACATCTGAGAATCCTGTATCAGTCTTTGAAGTTACATTTGCAGGAGCTCTTAATAGATAGAAGTTTACAAGTTGAGCAACCTCAGCTCTTGTGATATAAGCATCTAAATCTAGCTCATCATCATCTTTGCTAAGTGGAGTCATATTAAGTCTTGCAAGGAACGTAATTTCTGGAAGTGCCCAGTGAGAATATACTTTCTTACCATCTACGATATAATATCTTGTAGAATCTGCATATACTTTTACTAGGTCTTCAGCATCCTTAACTTCTAAACCATCAACTTTATTATCTTCTGCATTCATCTCTACCATACGAGCCAATATTTTTAAGAATTCAGCTGTTGTCATTTTATTATTTGGTCTATATGTACCATCTGTATAACCATTGATTAAGCCAGCTTTTGTAGCAGCTACGATAGCTTTTTGAGCCTCAACATAAGTCTCATCTAGGTCAGAGAAAATGTCAGTTACTTTTGTATTTAGGTAATCAAGTCCATAAATTCTTGCAAGTACTAATGCACCCTCAGCTCTTGTAATACCAGCATCTGGTCTAAATGTAGTTGCATTTAAATCACCATACATATATGGCTCATGCTCATCTTTAATTTCTGTGTCATAATCCTTAATAATTAGGTTAATCACAGCTGATTCGTCTTTTACTTTCTTACCTTGTGAAATGGTTGCAAGTGGGTAAATTACTTCTGAATCATATCTTGATTTAGAGAACTTAGTATATTTTACTTTTACAACTTTTGTTCCAGCTTCGTCTTCTTTTAATCCATTAGCAAATGTCCAAGTAATTTCTTTATCACTTGTATTTACTTTACCGCCATCAGAACTTACAACTTCAAAATCTAAAGGTAATTCTAATTTGATTGTTACTTCTGAATCAATATCTTTGCCTGTACCATTTTTGTAGTCAACAAAGTATGTAACAACTTCATCTATAGCATAGATGTTTTTATTTGCCTTATCTTCTTCTTCAGAGTCATTTCTTAAATTAATTGCTAAGCTTGAAATTTCGTCATTTTCTTCCATCCATGGCTCTATATCTAATTTACCATTAACAACATCAACAAATTTTAATGTGTAAACTTTTTCACCTGTTGTGGTACCATCTGTTGCAACAGCTTCAACATATAATTTTAGTGATGTTCCAGCTTTTTCATCTGGTACTTCAAATGTTGCTTTCTTACCATTTACTTTCTTTGTGCTTCCTGTCCCAAATCTATAGGTAATATAATCTACATCAGAATTTGTGCTAGATGCTGAAACTACTACTTCTTCTCCACCTTCTACTTCATAAGTGTTTCCAGGAGTAATTGTTTTTGAATCTAGTTTTACATTCATTGTAATATCTCCAGCTGTAGCTGGGATAACAAATTTATATGCTTTTTGTGATGCAACTGTTCCGTCTGTGTACTCAGCAGTTACATATAACCAATGAGTAGAACCTGGTAAGAATGATGTTGGAATTCTTGGTGTGTATGTAGAAGCACCGTTAATGATTTGCCATTCATCATTATCCCATTTAAATTTTAATCTTAATACTTTATCTGCTGGTGTTGCTGCAATCTTAATTTGCTCACCAGGATTTGCAGAAACTTCTTTGTTTGGTGTTAAAACGTTTCCATTATATGAAACATTAACATCCTTTTCTTCTACTACAGGCTCTTCATCTTCATATTTTAAGATATAATCAAACCAACCAGTTTTTGTAATTGTATTAGCTGAACCATCATCATTTGTAGCAACAGCTTCAATACGTAAGATTTTTTGTGAGCCAGCTTTTCCAGTTGGAACTGTAATCTCTAATGTATCTTTGTATACATCGATAATTGTTGTTTTAACGCCATTTTCCTCATAGTTATAACCAATACGTTCAATATCAGCTACTGTGCTTTTTGCAACAGCTTTTACAGTTTCTCCACCTGTTACAATATACGTATTACCTTTTACCATTGTTTTTCCATCAATAGTAACAACCATGCTAACTTGTGGTTCATTGTTTTGAACATTGAACTTATATGCTTGGAATTTATCTGCAAGTGTACCATCCGTTGTTTTGGTCTTTACATATAAATAGTGTGTTGAACCAGCTGTAAATGAACTTGGCATTGTTAGTGTGTATGATGATGCATTTGGTACCATCATAAGATCTTCTTGATCCCAGGCATAGTAAATTGACATTACATCACTTGGTGTGGTAGCTGAAATTGAGAATACGCTACCAGGCTCAACTGTAGTTGTTGATTTAACAGCAAGTGTTTTTGAATTATACTTTACAATAAGGCTTCCATCTAATGATTCATCTTTATATTTTAAAGTATAATATTTCCATGCCCCTTGAACTAATTCATTTGATTTGTTTAAACCAGAAGCAGCAAATCCTAATGTTCTTGTGCTTCCAGGTGTTCCTGTAGGAACGGTTACTGTAATTGATGAACCGTTTGATTGAGTAACGCTTTGACCATTAAAGTAATATCCTACAAGTGAAACATCAACGCTTGATGATGATGCGTTAAATGTGATTTTCTCTCCACCTTCAACTGTGTATGTATTACCAGCAGTTAAAGTTTTAGAGTCTAACGTAACTTGGTAACTTATTTCATCAGTTGCAGCGTTAACAATAAATAATGGTAAAATTGATAAAGCAACCATTACAACACTTAAAACTAACGAAATTCTTCTTTTAAAAGTATTCATAAATAAAAAACCTCCTAATTAATTTTATATGTGACTCGTATCATCCTTTACTATATTAACATAATTTCCAAAAAAATGCAACTAAAATTATGTAAATTATGTAAATTTTTTTATTTATCACAAAAGTAAATATTATTTTAACATTTTTTGGCTAATATTTCAATCATTTTATACAAAAATAGAGTCCAAAATGTTTGGACTCTATTTGTATATTTTCATCAATTACTTATTTGTTTGACATTTGACTTTCAGCTTGATGAATCAATTTTTTAACCATATTACCACCGATTGTTCCAGCTTGTTTAGAAGTTAAATCTCCATTATATCCTTGCTTTAGATTTACACCAACTTCACTAGCAACTTCCTGCTTAAACTTATTCATAGCCTCTTTTGATCCAGGTACTTCATAGCTATTTGATCTTGACATTATATTCACCTCCGAAAATGATGGTCTAGAAAAGAGTGTTTTCTTCCCTTTTCAATTTATATAATGTGCAAAATCAGAAAATTTTAAACATGGGATTTTATGGCTTTTTTTATTTTTTATTCAGGCAAAACGATGCCGTATAATCCTTCTCCTCTTTTATAGATAACATTTACTTCTCCAGTTTCTACATCCACAAATGGCATAAACAAATCATCTTTTCTATCAGCAAGACTCTTCTTAGCATCCTCAAAAGTCATTGGTTTTGTATCGTAATACATTACCTTTGATACACTTTTCTCTTCTTTATTATTATCTCCAACAAACATATTCAATGCTTTATCTTTGATAGAAGCATCTTTATTCTTCTTAGCTCTTTTTTCTTTATCTTTTCTTAATTGTCTTTCAGCTTTATCTGTTGCAAGGTCTATGGATGCATATAAATCAGTATTTCTTTCTTCTACTCTAATAAACTCTCCATTTTGATTAATTTGAATTTCAACAATTTGATCTTCTCTTTCCACGCTACATACAACTGTAATTTCTGTCTTATCAGCCTCAAATTTTTCTAATCTTTCAAGTCTCTTTTCAATGTATTCTTTAATTGCACTTGTTATTTCAATATTTTTTCCTACTACTTTAATGTTCATAAAAATTCCTCCTTAAAATCTAATTTCTCACTTATAACCTCTATGCCAATATTCCTAAAAGTATGTTATATGAAATTAATGCAAAATGAAATACGATAGCTAGCGGAACGCCATATAAAAACTTTTTATGAAGCGTTTTATGCTTATACTTATACATAGCATAATACTCTCCAAACGCACCGCCAACAAAGGCTGTAACTAACAGTGTTCTTTCACTAATTCTTTTTGCGCCTTCAATTCCAGCATATTCCTTGTCCTTTTTCATTAGTACTACCGCAAGTATGTTAATTAGTACAAAACATATCAAAAGTCCTATAAATCTATTTGCAAATACAGCAGATACTATAAAGTTAAGGATACTAGAGATGACATTTGCACCGATAGCAAATACCTTATCTAGCCATAATGCAACTGCACCATCACCAATCATAACACCACTCCATATCTTTTGTTTGTGATTAGATTATATCATACTTAAAATTTAGAATCTAGATATTATATAGTAGAAATTTAATTTTTTTATCATTTTTCTAACCACATAAATCTATTATGATTATCTAAAAAGTAAATAAACTCATCTGGTTACTTTCTGTCATACCTTTTAGACAGTTTGCCACTTTTAGCATTTCAACGGTGGATTTACCTATTCCAGCTCTTATCTTTAATTCTTCAATCGACATAAAATTTCCACCTTCTTCTCTTGCTCTTTGAATATTTTCTGCCGCTACAGTTCCAAGTCCAGCGATGCTATTAAGCGGTGGTCTAATTTTACCATCTTCAATCAAAAACTTCTTTGCATCTGATTTGTATAAATCTATTGGTAAGAAATCTAAACCTCTCTCATACATTTCAAGTACTATTTCTAAAATAGAATACATATCTTTATCTTTCTGTGTTGCATTATTTCCCTGCATATCAATTTCACGCATTTTATTGATGACCTTTTCTTTTCCATTAATCATCGATTCACTTTCGAACGCGTCAGCTCTAACGGAATAAAATGCAGCATAATATGCAATAGGAATATGCACTTTAAACCATGCAATTCTAAAAGCCATTGTAACATAAGCAGCTGCATGCGCTTTCGGGAACATATATTTTATTTTCTTACAAGATGCAATATACCAGTCTGGAACATGATTCTCTAACATTAATTGTTCCTGTTCTTCTGATAACCCTTTTCCTTTACGCACACTCTCCATAATCTTAAAGGAAGGCTTTGGCGGTAATCCCTGTTTGATTAAGTATAACATAATGTCATCTCTCGTACATATGGCCTCTTCCAGCTTGATAGTACCTTCATTAATTAATGTTTGTGCATTATTCAACCACACATCTGTACCATGTGATAGACCAGAAATCCTAAGCAACTCTTCGAATTTGGTTGGCTTTGTATCAACAAGCATACCTCTAACAAACTTGGTTCCAAATTCCGGAACGCCAAAAGTACCCACATCCGAATGAATTTGCTCAGGCGTAACTCCCAATGCTTTCGTAGATGAGAATATGGACATTGTTTCTTTATCATCCAGTGGTATCTTTTGTGGATCAACTCCTGTTAAATCCTGAAGCATCCTAATCATAGTTGGATCATCATGACCAAGAATATCAAGTTTTAGAAGGTTCTGATCGATAGAGTGGTAATCAAAATGTGTGGTAATGATATCACTATTCGGATCATCCGCCGGATGCTGAACCGGACAAAATTCGTAAATCTCATTTCCCATAGGAACAACAATAATTCCCCCCGGGTGCTGTCCTGTGGTTCTCTTTACCCCAGTACAACCTATCGCAAGCCTTGTTGTTTCTGATGTATTAATAGGAATATGTCTTTCTTCATAATACTTTTTCACATATCCAAAAGCCGTCTTATCAGCAATTGTACCAATTGTTCCAGCCTTAAAGGTAGTTCCTTTTCCAAAAATAACCTCTGTATACTTATGTGCCTTCGCCTGATATTCTCCGGAAAAGTTAAGGTCAATATCTGGTTCCTTATCTCCATCAAAGCCAAGAAAGGTTTCAAACGGAATATCCATTCCATCCTTTTCAAGCTGTTCACCACAATGAGGACATGTTTTATCCGGAAGGTCAAAACCATTTTTCACCCCATAATCCGTAAAATCTGAATATTTACATTTTGGGCATCTATAATGTGGAGGCAATGAATTAACCTCTGTAATACCAATCATGTTTGCCACAAAAGAAGAACCCACACTGCCCCTTGAGCCAACTAGATAACCATCTTCATTCGATTTTGTAACTAATTTTTGAGCAATAATATACATCACAGAGAATCCATTTTTGATAATGGAATCTAATTCCTTAGTAATTCTTTTTTCAACAATTTCTGGAAGTGGATCACCATATAATTCTATGGCTTTTTTCATTGTAAGATTTCTAATGGTATCCTCACAACCATCGATATGTGGTGCCGCTTTGTAATCTGCAATTGGATTTATTTTTTCGCACATATCTGCAATTTTATTACTATTTGTAACCACCACCTCATACGCTTTCTCTGGTCCTAAATATTGAAATTCCTTTAGCATTTCCTCAGTTGTTCTAAGATAAAGTGGTGGCTGTTGATCAGCATCTTCATACCCTTGACCTGCTTGGAGAATTCTTCTATAAATTTCATCTTCCGGATTTAAAAAGTGTACATCACATGTAGCAACTACCGGTTTATTCAGTTTTTCACCAAGTTCCACAATTTTTTTATTGAACTCTTGTAACGTTTCAATTCCACTCACTGTGCCATTTCTCACCATAAACATGTTATTACCAAGCGGCTGTATTTCTAAATAATCATAAAATTCAGCAATTGATTCTATCTCATCATCCGGCTTACCATCTACAATTGCCCTGTAAAGCTCTCCCTGTTCACAAGCACTCCCTATGATTAATCCTTCTGAATGTTTAGCGTAAATACTCTTCAAAATTTTAGGCTTTTTATAGTAATAATCAAGGTGTGAATAGGAAACAAGCTTATATAAGTTCTTAAGTCCAATTTTATTTGTCGCAAGAATAATGGCATGATAAGTGGGAAGAGTTTTGAAATTGACATCTTCATTTAACTTTGAATCAACGTCTTTGAGTCTTGTTATCTTTTTTTCCCTCAAATTATCAAGCATCACATTAAAAACAGCAACCAATGTTTCAACATCCGCAAGTGCTCTATGAGCCACCTCAACTTTTATATTTAAATTTTCCGCAATATACCCTAATTTATACTTCTTTAAATTAGGAAATAATTCTTTTGCAAGAGCCAAAGTATCAATATATACATTATCAAATTTAAGTCCTAATAACTCCGCATTATGCTTAATAAATCCAACATCAAAGTTAGCATTATGTGCCACAATTACACAATCTTTACAAAATTCAATCACCTTTGGCATGACTTTATCAATGGTTTCTGCATCTTTTACCATTTCATCTGTAATATGAGTAACCTCTACAACTCTTTGAGGAATTGGCTTTTCAGGATTGACAAAACATTCAAATGTATCAATTAACTCCCCATTTTTGATTTTCATGATACCAAATTCTGTGATTTTTTCTGTTTCTCTCGATAAACCTGTAGTTTCAATGTCTAATACACAATACGTTAAATCGTCTATATTTTCATCACCTTTGAGGCTATAAATAGAGGTGACATTATCGGAAACAAAATATGCCTCTACGCCATATATGATTTTGATATCAGAATCTTTAGCAGCCTTTTTGGCCTCTGGGAAAGCTTGAACAACACCATGATCAGTAATGGCAATAGCCTTATGTCCCCACTTAATTGCTGTTTTTATTAAATCTGTTGCAGAAGAAATAGCATCCATTTGACTCATTTGTGTGTGCATGTGAAGTTCCACACGTTTTTCCTCCGCATAATCCATTCTCTTTTTCTCCTCAAAAGTGGACTCTTCTATAGAGCTAGCAATTACTCCAAACTCTTTTGAAAATGTATTATATTCATAAGTACCAACAATTCTAACAGCCTTAACAGATTTCATCTTTGGATTGACTTCTCCATACTCATTCGCCTTTAAAAAGGCCTTTACATTAATAGAGCTGGTACCATCATACATATCAAACGATATTAAAAATCCCCCATTCTTTGTTTCTCTGCTATCATAGTTGCTCACTTTTCCATCTAAAATGATTTCATTTATTTCCGGAGACAAATTAGTAATTTTAATTTCTTTTGGGTTGGCAGGCGACTTCCACCCCTTAAAAATTAACGCGTCTGGATTTTTAATAAAATTCATATTATTACTTTTTCTTCTATATTTAGAAGGATCTCCTTCAAAAGCAACACTAGAAGATCCTGAATTCTTTGAAGTTTCTACTACCTGACTTTCATGTGACTGTTGATTCTTTTTTTCAAGAGCATCTTGCTTTTGTTTTTCAAGCATCTCTTGCACAATTGCTCTTTCTCTGGTCAAAGAATCTTCTACAACATCTGGATCAAAGAAAACAACTTTCACATTCTTATGGAATGTATTTTTCATAAACTCTTCAATCGACTTTGAGGCATTCTTTTGTTCTAACATGAATTTACTTTTCGATTTCAAATGAACATTTACAACATTTTCCTTTACATCTGCTGTACTTCCATTTAAAAAAGCTTTTAATGCTATATATTTTTTGGAAAAGAAATCAACAACCTCTTCCCAAACAATCTCCCTTTCTTCCACGTTACTTCCCCCATATCATTTGCAACTTTTGCTCTTGTAACACTAATAGATGTCCCTTTTTATGCACTATTTTTTCTAAACAATAATAGCATACCACAATGTCGAAAATAGGTGAAGTGTGAAATCAAAATAAAATAAAATTTAGTTTTTATGTGAATTTTACGCACAAAGAGTATTTTTTTAAATAAGAAAAAACTGGAGTGGGGTACATTTTAGCAAATCCCCCACTCCAGTTTTTAATTATTCTTCCACATCCACCAGCGATTGATGCCAGTGGTACACGTCCATTTGATAATCATGTGCCTCCTCAACACATTTAAATACAAAGAATGTGTAGAACATTCCTTGAATCTCCGCCAGGAATTCCCCCTCATCAATGGCAACTGTAGCAACGGGAACCGAAATCCGCGTAAGCAACTCACTTGCCAAAGTTGCGGCTTTGATGTTCGAGACTAAATAGTATTCTGGATGATAGCCCAACTTCATAGTCTCATGATAAACCCCCATTTTGTTCAGAATCTCAGAAATCTCCCTAGCAACCTTCCGACACACATTAACTTTTTCATCTACGCCTTCCATTGGTGCACCTCCTATTGTTGTCTTGCCTTAAGGCAGTTTTAATAATGTGATTTTCACACATATAATATTATACCATAATTTTATGTAAAATGCAAGACTTGTAATATTATGTTAATCATGTTAATATATAGATAATACTTAAATCTTACGGTATTGTATTCTGGTACAGATGGATGATGATCCACTGATACTGAGGTCTTAGGTTTAGCGTGTTCTAGGAGAAGATTCCGTTGAAGCATGTGCTTTGCCTTATGTGTACCAAGAGAACCTATTTAAGTATAATTTAACAAATGGAAGGAGCATCAAATGTATTTTCAGCTACAATAAAACCGCATGCAAAGTTATCTATTGTATGCGGTTTTATTCGTTTTTCTATCCCTTTACATTACTCTTAAGATAAGAATCAATAAATTCATTAATCTCTCCATTCATAACAGCATTCACATTGCCAGTCTCATAACCTGTCCTATGGTCTTTTACCATGGTATAAGGACAAAATACATAAGATCTGATTTGACTTCCCCATGCAATCTCATGCTGAACCCCTTTTAAATCTTCAATTCTCTCCTTATTTTCTCTTTCCTTTAATTCCATAAGCTTAGATGCAAGCATTTTCATGGCTTTATCTCTATTTTGTATTTGAGAACGCTGCGTTTGGCATGAAACCACAATATTTGTTGGAATGTGCGTAATTCTAATGGCAGATTCCGTTTTATTGACATGCTGACCACCTGCACCGCTAGAACGGTAAGTATCCACCTTCAAATCTTCTGGATTAATTTCGATACTAATATCATCCGATATTTCCGGAATGACCTCAACCGATGCAAAAGAAGTATGCCTTCTTCCAGCAGAATCAAAAGGCGATATTCTCACAAGCCTGTGAACACCACTTTCCGACTTCAAATAACCATAAGCGTTATCTCCCGAGATACTAAAAGTAACACTCTTAATTCCGGCAACATCCCCATCTAGATAATCAAGCTCTTCTAATTTATAGCCATTTTTTTCACACCACATGGAATACATTCTATATAGCATCTCTGCCCAATCTTGAGATTCCGTCCCACCAGCACCAGGGTGAATGGTAATAATGGCATTATCTGCATCATGCTTGCCAGAAAGTAAGCTTGCAATCTCCAGCTTTTCAATATTCCTTGCAATCTCCTTCATATTTTGCTTTATCTCATTGACCAACGATTCGTCATTTTCTTCCTCCATCAGTTCCATTAATACAAAAGTATCATCAATGGACGAATTAAGCCTATGAAAGGAAGTAACTTTATCTTTTAAGAC
>JAFUGC010000042.1 GCA_017469565.1 Clostridia bacterium
CTGAAAGTGCTTCTCATAGCGCAGATTTGCAAAAATCGTTGGACTTTGCTGATAATGTCTGCCAAGTAAGACTGTTTTTCATGGACTATGCGGAAAGAATAACGGGAGTTCGAAATGCGAAGTTGAGAAAGAAGGTAGCGGTCGAGAATATGAAAAGAATGTTGTCGGTCTATTATTCCTTTAATGATTTTGCAGGCGCAAAGAATTATTTGAAAGGAAATAGGAAAAAACTTTCATTCTTGTCTTTTTTTATATTGAAACTGAAAGTCATTAAGGAAAGTTATATTGCTGGATGGAAAAACGTATATCGATAATATTTGAATCGGATATTTATGCCCAGTACGGTGTATTCAACTCCGTACGCAATCGGGTTTTGTATTTAAGTAAAATATCAGATTACGTCATAGATGTTTATATCGTTACAAAATACCTTCCATGGTATCTGCGCTTATTACGCAATATTAATAAACAGGACAGGAAAAAAGAAATCATTCTTGATGGAATAACTTATCACATATTGTGGTATCGCAAATCCATTTTGGAACATATCATAACAGAATGGTTTAGATTGCCTCCCTATTTTCTGAATCGGTTTATATGTAGAATGGCAAAGGAAATGCGCAACTATGATTTCCTGTCTGTCCATTCTGGTTTAGCCGGCAAAATAGCACAAAAAACAAAGGAACTCTATCATATACCATATTGTATAACTTGGCATGGCTCAGACATACACACGCATCCATTCCAAAGCAAGTTGGCTTTTGCGCAAACAAAGTTATTGCTTAATAATGCATACTGCAATTTTTTTGTGTCACAGGCATTATGTGACAAAGCCACAACGATAACAGACAGTTTTCGGAGTGAAATACTGTATAATGGGATTAATAGTAAATTCTGTTGCTATAGTGTTGAAGAAAAGAAAAAACTAAGAAAAACAAAAGGTGTGCCTGACGGAAAAAAAGTAGTTGCCTTTTGTGGTGCATTGTTAGATGTAAAGAATCCACTATCATTGCCACCTATTTTCAAGTCTGTGATGGATAATAGGGAAAACAATTTGATTTTTTGGATAATAGGTGATGGCCCTTTAAAACCACAAGTGGAGAGTGAGGCGGAATCCCTTCATCTGCCATGCGTTTTTTGGGGTAACCTCCCTGCAGAAGAAATGCCTGTAATGATGAATTGTATCGACGTTTTAGTACTTCCAAGCAAAAAAGAGGGGTTGCCTCTCGTAGTGATAGAGGCATTGGCTTGTGGCTCAAATGCTGTTGGTAGTAATGTTGGGGGGATAAAAGAAGCGGCAGGTGAAGACAATGTATTTGATTTGGATGATAGTTTTGTTAGTCAAATATCAACTCGTATAAATTATTTGCTTCATCATACTGTTGAACAGCCTTTAAATGAAGTGTTTGACTGGAAAAAAACAGCAAGCAAAGAAAAAAGTGTTTATGACGCCATTTAGAATGACAAAGGTGGTCAGATACATATTGCTAATTATATGCTTGTTGATATATATTTATAACATCCAACTGCAAGCAATACCTATTGCTGCGAAGACATTGTTTGCTGTTCCTGGGTTTATTTATTTCCTTACAGACAAAAAAAGCAAGTTAACATACCAGAAGTTGCAAAAATACATTAAACTATTTGGCGTCGCACTTCTACTTTTTTTATGGGGTCTTTTCACAATGGCCATTAACGGGTCTGACGAAATGCTTTATCTCGCATATATCAAGAATTTCCTCTTGTGGTTTTTTGAAGTTTATTTTCTTTGCCATTTAGCCAAAAGCATAGTAAGCTATTTCCTTGACCTGTGTATAATCATCACAATAGTGGTTGCATTTGAAAGTTTATTAGCTCTCTGTTTGAAGTTTAATCCTTCATTTGCTGAGATAGTTAGTAATATAGTAGAAATGGAAGTGTATCAAGTTAGTTTCGATAATTATGTGGATACAAGTGATTTGACGGACTTTTCACGAATCATCGGTTTTGGTAATGCCGTATACTTTGGTGTTTTGACATCTTGCACGCTTGGTTTGATTTCGGGTGCATACGTATTATATCACAGCAAAAGTATTTTTATTTATATCGTTTGCTATATTATCATATCAATTGTTTCTATTATGACAGCACGCATTGCGGCCGTTCCCGTTGTACTCGGATTGGCTCTGGTATTGTTTTATCATGCGAAAGAACGTAATGGCCATGTCATCGGAACAACCATTTTGATTTCCTTGAGCGCATTTGTAACAATTCACCTTGCTCTGACATTTTTACCAGACAACATGCTTGAATGGCAGATGGAATTATTTGGAAATATTACTGAAAATTCAGAATCAGAGCATTTGCAAAAATGGCTAATAAATACTATTGCTGTCCGATAAAATTTCCATTTGACTCAATCACCATCAGAAACTGCCGATAAATAGGCAAGTGTCTTTTGATTTTCAAAAACAGGCCCCCTCTCGAAGAGTGACAGCTGTA
>JAFUGC010000007.1 GCA_017469565.1 Clostridia bacterium
GTTTTTAAAATTGAATATACAGACCATAAGCAAAGATTAGTTTATTTGCGTCTTTACAGTGGAACATTACACTTACGAGATACAATTGTATTGTCAGAAAAAAAGAAAGTGAAACTTACAGAAATATATATTCCTTCAAATGGAGAAATGATACAGACAGAAATAGTTTGTTCTGGAGATATTTTTATAATACCTAACAATACATTAAGATTGAACGATATTATAGGAAATGAAAAGATTTTGCCATGCAATGTATGGAATGACAAGCCTGTACCAATGCTACGAACAAGAATTGAACCGATAAAAATAGAAGAGAGAGAAAAATTATTGGATGCTCTTACAGAAATTGCAGATACTGATCCTCTTTTACGTTATTGTGTTGATACGATAACACATGAAATCGTCATTTCTTTTTTAGGAACAGTGCAGTTAGAAGTTATCTGTTCTCTGTTGATTGAAAAATATCACATAAACATAAGAATCGAAGATCCAACCGTAATTTATTTGGAAAAGCCATTACAAAAGGCAGATTATACTATTCATATTGAAGTACCACCAAATCCATTTTGGGCATCAATTGGATTATCAATAACTCCACTTCCAATTGGCAGTGGAATACAGTACGAAAGCAAAGTTTCACTCGGTTATTTAAATCAAAGTTTCCAAAATGCAGTAAGAGAAGGTATTAATTATGGACTGGAGCAAGGTTTGTATGGCTGGGAAGTAACAGATTGTAAAATATGTTTTGAATATGGTGTTTATTATAGCCCTGTTAGTACTCCCTCGGATTTTCGCTTTCTTGCCCCAATTGTACTTGAACAAACATTGAAAAAAGCGGGAACGCAATTATTAGAGCCATATCTTTCGTTTATACTTTTTACACCACAGGGATACCTTTCTCGTGCATATAATGATGCACAAAAACATTGTGCAATAATTGAAACAAGTCAATCAAAAAATGATGAAGTTATTTTTACAGGACATATTCCTGCACGTTGTATTAATGAATATCGTAATACTTTAACTCTATATACAAATGGGCAAGCAGTTTTTTTGACAGAATTAAAAGATTATCAAATTGCTACTTGTGAACCAGTTATTCAATCACGCAGACCAAATAATCGAATAGATAAAGTACGCCATATGTTTAATAAAAAAGAAAATTAAGTTACTATTCACTAAAATTTCAATTTATCGTTTAGTTCGCAATTTTTTGATATTTCGAACAAATAAAAAATTATGAATAAAATATTGATTTTAAAAGGAATGTGGTTATTTTAAAGAGGAAAATTTTTCAAGTCTTAATAGTAACAGAATAATTACAAATTTTACATTTATGAACAAAAACGCACATTTGTATTGACCGAATCGGTTATTCGTGATATAGTATAGCAAAATAACCGAATCGGTTATTTGTTGGAGGTTATTATGGAAAAATTTTTAGCACTTTCTGACGAAAAGCAAACCTTAATTAGAAATGCAGCACTATCTTGCTTCTCTCAGCATGGATACGAAAAAGCATCGATTAACGACATTGCAAAAATGGCGGGCATCTCTAAGGCATCCCTTTTTCAATATTTTGGTACAAAGCAAAACCTCTATGAATATCTGGTTGAACACAGCAGCACACAAATGAAAGCAGCTTATCAGGAACAGGCGTTATATGCAAACGCAGATTTCTTTGATCGTGTACAGCAAGCCATAATCATGAAGATAGATAATTTGAAAAAGAATCCCTATATCGCCGCTTTTATTATAAGTGTTGCAAAAGAGCCATCCATTGAAATTTCGGAGCACATTAAGGACTTAATGCAAGAAGGTGAAAAACACTTGCATGATCTGATGCTCCGTGATGCCGATCTGGTCAAATTCAAGCATCCCGAAGATGCGCCACTACTGTTCCGCACATTGATGCATATTGGATACGGTATTGTAGACGAGATTGAAGGTGTGTCAGATTTTGATAGAATCGTGTGCGAAATGGAGAATATTCTGAAAATGTTAAAATATCATTTCTACAAGGAGGAATATTTATTATGAAACAAGCGGTGATAATGTTAGATGGACTGACAAAAAGTTATGGAAAGCACAGAGGTATTGAAAATCTCACATATTCCGTTCTGCCGGGCGAAATCTTTGGTTTTATCGGTCCTAATGGTGCTGGTAAAACAACAACAATTCGCACTTTGATGGGCTTGCTCAAACCCACAAGCGGCAATGCTACGATTTTCGGCCTTGATTGTACGCAGCATGCTGCAGAAATCGCAAAGAACGTGGGATATCTTCCCAGCGAGAATTGCTATTATAATAATTTGAAAGTGAAAGAGCAGTTACAATATACTGCAGATCTGTATGGTGTTAACTGCCATGACAGAATAGAAGAACTGGCTGAGAGACTGAATCTGGATTTGTCCAGAAAAATCGGAGATTTGTCTTTAGGCAACAAAAAGAAAGTTGGCATCGTGTCCGCTTTACTACCTTCTCCAAAACTTCTGATTCTGGATGAGCCTACCAGCGGCCTTGATCCACTCGTCCAACAGACATTCTATGAAATTCTTCGAGAAGAAAACAGCCGTGGAACAACCATTCTGTTTTCCTCTCATGTGTTGAGCGAAGTGCAGAAGCTATGTGATCGTGTATGTATTCTGAGAGAAGGTCGTCTCATTGCTATACAGTCCATGAAGGAATTGCGTGAAAACGGGTATAAAAAGATTTCGCTTTCCACCGAGGAGCCTGTCCCTGCGCAGTTCTTCGACATCCCAGGAATTGCCAACCTGGAACAGAATCAAAATTCCATTTCTTTTATGTTTAATGGCAATGTTATGACCATCATGGAAAAACTACATAAACTACCTTTGGTTGATATTCTGATTGAAGAACCGTCTTTAGAAGAGATCTTTCTTCATTATTACGAATGAGAGGTGACACTATGACTGTATTTCATTATGAGTGGAAACGTAGTCGAAAATATATTCTGATTTGGGGTCTTTCCCTTGCCGTTTGTATTTTCTCTATGATACCTGTCTATTACAGCATGATTGAAACGCCAGAGCTTCTGCCTAAAAACTTTGCAGAGGGTGGATTCTTTGAAACTGTCGGCATCTCTCTCGCACTGCTCTTGGAACCTCTGGGAATGTATGGATTTCTTAATGCGTTTTTTGCTTTGGCAGGCGGAATTTTCGGGATGCACTTTGCCTTATCCCTGTTTACAAAAGAATGTACCGAAAACACAGCAGAATACCTGTTCACAAAACCCTGCGGGCGTATTCAAATTTATAAAGGAAAGGTGCTTTGTCTACTTGTCGGCACATGCATTACGAGTGCTGCATATATCCTTGCGTCTTTTATAGCAATGATTGTGTATGAATCTGGCTTCTCTATGTTAGAATTTATTCTGTTGGCTGGCTCCTTCCCACTTGTTACTTTGATTTTTGGAGGGATGGGAGTATTGTTAGGATGCTGGCATCCTAACAATCGTTCTCCTTTGCTGACAGCATCTTTGGCTGTGTTTATGGGATACTGTATTACAGCTTTTTCAAGAACGATTGGAAGCAGAATAATAAGTTACCTCTCTCCATTTTCGTTTTTTCATCCAGCTCACATTCATGAGAACTCTTTTTATGAATGGGATTATTTTCTGTGGTATGTGCTTCTACTCACTGTATTTTTCTTCCTGTCTCGTAAGATTCTGATGAAGAAAGACATTAAATTAGCAGTATAGGGGGGGAACAACATGATATCATTGATAAAAAAGGAACTGAAACTTACAAGGAAAATACTGTTGATATGGCTTGGAATAATCATTCTTCTTTGTGTCTTTGCGTACATAGAGTATCTTTCCTTAAAAGACAGCTTACCGATTCTGGTAGAAATGCTAAACGACTTTCCAAGAATTTTGATGGTGATGTTTGGTGTTAGTGAAGATCTTAACACTGCATTGGGTTGGTATGGCTGTATTTATTTTTGGGTGGCAATCCTCGCTTATTCCTATGCGATTTATCTGGGCATTTCAAGCATTGCAAAAGAAAAAACGCAAGGAACAGCAGAATACCTATTCACAAAACCTTTAGGCAGAAATCAGATTGTTATAGGAAAAGCTGCCGCCAACGTATGTAATTTATTTATTCTTGCAGCTGTCAGCGGTGTATGTAATTACTATACTGCAATCGCTCCTCTGGGTGGACTGGATCAAAAGAATGCGGCTCTGTTGACAACTGTTGGGCTTTTTCTGACGGAAATCATATTATACTCGATTGGTTTTTGGGTATCCAGTCTCTGCAAATCCTACAAACAGGCTATGCTTTTTGGCTTTGGCGCTTTAATAGTATTTTACTGTATTTATTTTGTGGCAGAATATTTGTGTATTCCGGCTCTGTTTTATTTAACACCTCTAAAATACTTTGATGTATATGCAGTGGCTAAAGATGGTATCTCCCTTATGTTCCTGCTGATTTCAGGGGTGATTACTTTCCTATCAATTTTCCTTGCAAAGAATCGATGGGCAGGCAAAGAAATGTAATATGTTGTAGATAGTATTGTAGCTTCTCATATCTGTCATAATCTCAGAAACACAGGAGGTTTTTACGATGAAACAACTGTTTAGATGTGCAGACCACTACATTCAATCGAGAGATTGGAAAATGCTTACGGGTCTTAAATTCTGCCTTTGCTCCATTGGTATCCTGTTGGGAGTATTGGTTCCGGTCAAGCACAAAAAGACTGTCGCAGCCGGGGCTTTCGGTGTCTTTCTTGCAACCTACATCCCGCTGATGACAGACTTCCTGACATTTGCGGTAGATTTCTTCCGTCCCAAGAAAGAAACGGTAGAATAACCATGAACAGTGATATTCTTTTCTTCTTTGGGGAGCATATGGATGCTCTTCCCCTTTACGAACGACTGGAAGATCAGATTCTGACACAGATTCCGGAAGTAAAAATTAAGGTCGCAAAAACCCAGATTACCTTTGCTAACAAACGAGGATTCGCTTTTGTGTCCTTTAATCCCTGCCGCAAGGCAAAGAATCGGCCAGAAATCTGGATGACAATTACGTTCGGACTGGGTTATCGGATAGATTCTCCAAGAATCGACGTAGCGACGGAGCCCTATCCAAATCGCTGGACGCACCATGTGATGGTGGGAAATGTGGATGAAATCGATGTAGAACTGATGCGGTGGATAGCGGAAGCGGCAGATTTTTCTGCTAATAAGAGGTGACAATACGGAAAATAAAAAGATCTTTCCCATACTGATCGCCAAGGCGTAACAGATAATCACATATTGATTCTACATAGTCTGAAATCCCTCGAATAAAAACCGCTGTAATTATTCTTCCCGTGTAGGGTGGAAAATACAGCGGTTTTTCTTTCTATAGTTCAGCTGCCACAATCGTTTCCTTTGGCAGCTTCTCATTCTCACAGTTCAGAAGATAGACTATTGCCTTGTTCGCAAAGCGGTTTGTTTTCATCGTATCCCAATCGGCAAGCCGGATGATCTCCGCTGTACCATTCTCAAAATCCAATGAAATCTCGCCCCATTCGCCGTCGCAGTCTGCTTGATATTCATAGATTGCGGTGGCGATTTTCTTTTTGCGTTTAGTTTTGGATTTCTGTTTCAGCCGGACAGCATGGATAGCACCCTCGGCAACCAAAAACTCCGTCAGCTTGTCCACTGCTCTACGGTAGGCTCGCTCTGCACCGCTGGCTGTGCTGCCCTCAAACATCACAGCCAGTTCCTCAAAGGTGGGGCGGCCTTTCCATGAGCCGACACGCCCGCAGGTCATGCAGATCGCCAGCCGCTTTTCAAGCAAGGTCTGTTCCCGGTAGTTTAGCTTCTCAAATGCCCGCTGCACCTTTTCTGCCTGTATGCCATTCCAGAGAATATCGGCATAGTTCCAAGTATCATCAAGGGCAACATCTTCGCCTGTTTCTTCTCCGTCCTCGTCCGTCACATAGAATGGCTGCTGATTGCGGATGCCACGGACAACTTTCAAATATTCTTCCGCAAGGGCAAGGTCGCAGTTGTATTTCTTTGAAAACTCACTGACCGCATCCTTGGTGTTATGGTAGAGCCAAGCCATTGACCGCACCATTTTGTAATTGGTCAGAGAGGATACCGACCATTTTTCTTCGCCCATACGGAAACGGAGCATCGCATCCCGTATGAACGGGAAAATGTATGTAGCATACTCCGCACCCTTGGCAGGATCATAATCCATCAGCTTTTGGAGCATTTGCTCCCGACAGGATAGCTTTATATCTATAAATCGATCTGTGTCGTACAGATCGCCGCCATCCACACCGAGAAAGCCTTTGTCAATTAGGGACACCCCTTTATGACGTTACATAAAAAGTTAAAGTTATAAATAGAGGAGAAAAAATGAGAAAACCACGATACTACTACGAATCAAATTTTTATCATGTTATGGTGCAAGGAGATGAAAAGAAATATGTTATAATGAATATGATAATGATAACATTGGACAAATGTATATGAAATTAAAAGAGCATTGTAGAATAAGCGATACAGAAATAGCCAATTTGCTGAATATGAAACAAACAACACTGAATACAAAATTGAAAAAATTAGATTTGAAAAGTGGTGTTATGTAACGTCAAAAAGGGGTGTCCCTAATTGACCATCCCTAATTGACCAAAAAGATGAGAAGGGAGTTTTAACAAATGATGAAAAAAATATTAAAACGTTTGTTTTTTTTAGGAGTATTATCTTTTATAGTTTCAGTAATGATTGAGACGATAGTATTTGCTGAAACCACATTAAATGATACAGTTTATACTATTACTTTTGATGGTAATGGTTTTGGAAATACCATCTGTGAACTTCAAGTAAAAAGTGGAGATACTCTTCATAAAGTACTACGTGAACTATCGATGGAAGATGGGTGGCATAAAATAATGCCAGAAGATTTCTATTATGATGGTTCTAAATGGTATCAAGTAATTGATTATACTTATGATAAAAGTGGAGATAATAATTATGATTTTGATGCACCAGTAATTAATGATATTACTATTTATGCTGTGTGGTATCCTATAATTCCAATTGATAAAGTGGATGTAAAGATAGAACCTCCAACAGCAGGTACTGTAATTTCATTTTCTGAGGATATTCCATATAATTATCCAGATGTTTCAATACCAAATGATGTTGGCTATGAAATTAATATAAGAAAAGAATATGGCACCCCTTATCTTTATTGGTATGAAGGTCCTTCACGAGACAAGGTTTTTGAAGGAACGATGGAGGCAGGTGTAACATATTATGCAGATGTTTGGCTTGTTCCAAAATCTAATGAATATGCATTTACTAAAGATGTTACTGTAACAATTAATTCTGGAGATATTGAATACGAAGATGGCAAGTTTGCTGATTTCTTGGTGGCTTTTTTAGTTCCTGTTACAGCAGTTGAGCCTGAAGAAGAAAGCAGCAGTGGTGATACGTTCACGTTAACTTTTGATGGTAATGAATATTTAGGAAAAATTCTTGAAGTAGAATTTAAAAGTGGAGATTCTTTTTGGGATGTAGTGGATAGCCTTAGTACTGAAGATAATGAAAAGATTTTTCCAGATGATGTATATTATGATGGTACTACTTATTATTACTTAGGCGATTATTGTTACGATAAAAGTGGAGAAGAAATATGTGATTATTATGCTCCCATTGATAAAGATGCAACGATTTATGCTTTGTGGTATCCGATAGAAGATTTTATTGAACATATTGATTTAACTATTGAAGCTCCTGTTGCTGGTACAGAAGTTACAATGTCGGATAAGTATGGCTTTACGCAAAAACCTAGTCCGGTAATAACAATACCCGAAGGTGTAAAATATGAGATTGATCATAATTCTCAAAGACAACATGTTTATTGGTATGAAGATGCTTCTGGAGAAAAACTTTTCATGGGAACGATGGAAGCTGGTAAAATATATTATGTTAAAACTTGGTTTAAACCTATTTCATATGATTATGTGTTCGCAAAAGATGTAGATATAACAGTTAATTCTGGAGATATTATTAGTAAGAATGAAAAGCCAAATTTATTTTACGCAAGGACTTTGATTCCAGTTGTAGCTGTTAAAACTGAAGTTGAGCCAAGTGGTGGAGGTTATTCATCAGGAAGTGGAGGAGGTTCTCATTCCTCAAGTTACAAGATAACTACCATAATTGAAAATGGAACAATCACTCCTTCTAATGTAAGTGTTAAGAAAAATAACAATCAAGAATTTACTTTTAAAGTAAATGAAGGGTATAAAATAACAGATGTTCTAATTGATGGAAAATCTGTAGGTGAAATATATAAATACTCATTAGAAAAAGTAACTGCTAAACATACAATTGAAGTTAAGACTGAAAAATTGTCTAGTTTATCTAGTATAGATGACTGGGTTAAAGAAGAAATGGCAAAAGCAGAAGAAAAAGGATTAATTCCAGAAACATTTTCTTCGATGAATGCAACAAAACCTATTACAAGATTAGAGTTTGCTGCAGTTGCTGTTAAGATGTATGAAGCAATTTCTGGAAAGAAAGCAGAGCCAGTAGCAGTTAATCCATTTACAGATACAAATGATGAGTATGTATTAAAGGCATATGCTTTAGGTATCACATTTGGAACGTCAAAAACAACATTTACACCAAATGCTGAAATTACAAGAGAGCAAATGGCAACAATGCTTACAAGAGCTTTAAATAAAGCAGGAATTAATACAGAATATGATATAACAAATGCAACAAGATTTGCTGATGATAGCAAATTAAATGATTGGGGTAGATCATCAGTTTACTTTATGGCAAAAAATGAAATCATTAAAGGAGTTGGCGACAACAGATTTAACGGTTTAGGAAATGCAAAAGTAGAAGAAGCTATCGTTGTTGCTTTAAGAAGTGTAGATGTATTTGCTAAATAATAGTTCAAAACGAGCCGAGAAAATATAAAATCTCGGCTCAAACTATACCAGAATATTTTGATATTCCGATGCTTTAAGTTAGTGAAAAATATGCCTTGAATTGTGGTATAATTGAACTGACAGATAAATAGTAAGTTATGGAGGTTATGAATATGGAGAAATTATTAAAAGAAGCAAAAAAACTTGGTATTAAGGTAACAGAAGATATGAAAGAAGATGAGTTATTAAAACTTATTGAAGAAAGAAAAAAAGAAATACAAAA
>JAFUGC010000043.1 GCA_017469565.1 Clostridia bacterium
AGTTTTGCCTTATTACTCGTAACTTCTGCAAGGACGTTTTCCTTAATGGGAGAATTACTTAAATCATGCAAGGTCATATGAAGCGTCTTATCATCAAGTCTTTCGCAGAAACATTCAGGTGCTTCTGCATACAAGGTATGAATGATTCCCAAGATTCTTTCTTTTTCTTCAGAATTTAGGTCAAAAACAATGGTATCTCCGTAAAAGTGACTAAAAAAATTGTTTTCATCTACTTTTTGAAAAACGGATTTACTAGGAGAAAAGCCTTGAGTACTAATAGAAAGACTTGGCTTTTCAAAGGAACCGATTCTTTTCATAAAATCGTTGTAGGATTCCATGTGCATCTCTCCCCCTTATGATGTAATTTCATGGCATCTTCTAAATACTCTTTCACATATTCTGGCCTATCTACTTTTTCGATGAGATAATTTTCGAATTTCACTTCTGGAACAGACACTCCGAGCATTATTTCAAACCATGCTGCAACAATATGCCGGTGACAAAATTCTGCTGGAGGCTCATAACAGAGTAAGACAGAGTGATGGAGTGTTCGATAAACTCTTTTAGGATCAAGTCCTGATAAAACCTGATTCCAATACTCTTGGACATAATATCGATTATTTTCTTCCTCTGGAATCTTTCCAATATGATCGTGCCAGGTCTTCCAAAAAGAGAGTTTTGGAGCAAGTAAAGGATAGCATTTTCCTTGATAATTTGCATCTTTCCCGCGATTACCAGAAATGGAATAGGTTGTGTAATAGTCTGATTGCCAGTTTTGATAACTACTGGTATAAATCATGTTTTCCTCCTTTATCATCTATGATAGATTTCCACGAGCATCTTCTAATTAAGTTAATTAGAGAATGAAAAAAATTAATTTTGCTAGATTACAATACCACAAAACCACATAGATTTCAACATCAAACTGTCAAAGAAGGTCGTCAAATTTCGGCAAAGAGGCGGGAAAAAGACGGGAAGAAGACGGGAAAAAAGTCGTCAAAAGGGGACGTCCCTATTTGACGAAAAGGTTGCCAAAGAAGAAGGTTGCCAAATGGCGATTTCGTCAAATAGGGACGTCCCCTTTTGACGACTTTTTTCCCGTCTTCTTCCCGTCTTTTTTTCCGAAAATCCCGAAAATCCCGAAATTGCCAAGATTGCAGGCCGGTTTTTGGTTGCTGGAAAATGATAATTGACAAATTAAATCGCGTGCGATACAATTACGAGAGAAAAATAAAGGAGGTATTTTTATGTTCGATTATGATGTTGTATTTTTAGGAAGTGGTCATGCGTGCTGGCATGCTGCAGTGGCACTTGCACAAGGAGGAAAAAGAGTTGCTATTGTGGAGCAGGATTTAGTGGCAGGTACTTGTACCAATTATGGATGTGATGCTAAAATCTTGTTAGATGCTCCATTTGAGGCGCTTGATGATATAGAAAGATATGAGGGAATTGGTGCAGAAAATATTCCAAGTATGAATTGGAAGAAATTAATGGATTATAAAAAGAGTGAAATTGGAAAATTTCCTGTTGGAATGACAATGATGTTTGAAATGTCAAACATCAAACTTTTGAGAGGCCATGGAGCTTTAGAAGATGAACATACCATTAAGGTGGGAGAGCAGACGGTAACTTCCGATTATATTGTGATAGGAACGGGCGAGCATCCAAACAGATTAGAGATAGAGGGAAAAGAATTTTTGCATGATAGCAGAGAATTCTTAGATGTAGAAGAGTTTCCAAAGAGAATTGTGTTTATTGGAGCAGGAATCATTTCTATGGAGTTTGCCTCTATTGCGTTAAAGATGAAATCAGAAGTAACCGTTATTCAGTATAGTGACAGGGCTCTAGGACAGTATCCAGAAAAGTATGTGAATCGACTAGTAGAGAAGATGAAATCAGAAGGTGCTAATTTTAAATTTAATGAGTCTGTTATGAAGGTAGAGCAAGAGGGAAATGAATATGTGGTTACCCTAAAATCAGGTGAAAAAGTAATATGTGATTATGTGCTTGATGCTACCGGTAGACTTCCAAACGTGGAAAATTTAGGGCTTGAGAAAGCGGGAGTAGAATATTCTGCAAAGGGAATCAAGGTGGACGAGTATTTAAGAACAAGTACTGAAAATATTTTTGCCAGTGGAGATGTTATCGATAAGAGAATTCCAAAACTTACACCAACCGCTACCTTTGAATCAGAGTATATTGCAGGATATATTTTGGGAATCAATAGAGAGAAAATCAACTATCCAGTCATTCCAAATCTGGTATTTACTTTACCAAGAATTTCTCAGGTTGGTGTGACGGTAAAAGAGGCTGAGGAAAATGCAGAAAAATATAGAATTGTGGAAATTCCTTTTGGAAAAAACATGCTATTCTGGGCAAAAAATGATACAGAGATAGATTTCACATTTATTTTTGATAATGTTTCAAACGATTTAGTGGGTGCTGCTTTCTATGGAAGTGATGCAGGCTCTTATGTGGACCTTATAACGATTATCATTAACAAGAAATTAACCCAAAAGGACCTAAGAGAAATGGTATTTGCTTTCCCAACAGAGACAGATGCTTTACTGGAAACATTAAAACCATTGTTAAAGATATAAGAAGGGGTATAGATGAAAGTGGAGAAAAAACAAGAAGGGAAAATTCAAAAGGGAAAAAACCAAGAAGAGAATCCATATGAAGTATTGAAATTGAAAAATCAAATATGCTTTCCTATCTACGCTGTTTCAAATAAAATTGTCAGAAGGTATCGTCCATTGCTTCAAAAGCTAGATTTAACGTATACGCAGTATATTACCATGATGGTTATGTGGGAAAAGAAACAGGTAAATGAGAAGATGCTTGGAAAGTGCTTGTTTTTGCAGTCTAATACCCTTGCTCCTTTATTAAAAAAGTTAGAAGAAAAAGGGTATATCACCAAGGAAAAAGATAAAAATGATGAAAGAAATCTTGTGATATCTATTACAGAAAAGGGAGAAAAGCTCAAAGAACAGGCGGTAAATGTGCCAGCAGAGCTTGCAAGTGAAATGAAACTAGCACCCGAGAAGGTAAAGATGCTATATGATATCTTATATGAGCTGCTAGGAGAGGGCGCGTAAAAAAATCACAAAGAGTTGAAAAAGAAAAATATTTGTGATAAGATGACCTAGCTAAAAGGTAAGTTTTTTATCTTCTGGAACCATTGTAAAGGAGGAGAATTATCACAGACGAGTGCCAAATTGAAACTTCTGTATGATTTTAGAAAGGAGAATGGAACGATGGAGTACACTACAATAAGCAACCTTCCGGCTGAGCTCCAAGAGAGTCTATTGTTTCAAGTTCAAGTGATACGGGAAAAAGGGTTTTTTTGGCAGATTGTGCCATTGTGCCTTTTTTTAGGTAGTAAGAATGATATGCCCAATGTGCATAGTTCATTGTTTGTGGTAACCAAAAAGGCATATCAGGACGCCTTGGATTGTTTGCAAAAGTATCATCATATCTGGAAAGATGTTCGGTTAGCAGAAAAGATAGAAGCATCTCGGACGCCTACTGAACTGGTGATGCTAATGATGACACAGGAATTGGATTATTCAAATTGTGAGGATTATGAAGTACGTGAACAAATTTCTAAAAAAGTTTTGAAACAGGAATTTTATCTGTTTCAGCGTGAGCTTGGAGGCGAATACTATTCCATCCAGGCATATGTCCAGTGTGAAAATGCGGTTGTCAAAAATTTTCTACATACAAAATATTGTATTGCTGATGTGAGGAGCATTGCTCAGGAATGCTTTGGCAGTGATATCAAATTTGCTCCTAACATGCATGGAACCACTTTTTACAATCCTACTTCTATCATGATGATAGAACACTAAAGATGCCTATTTAGGCAGAGCAGTTTAGGCAAAAAACCGGCAGGGAATTATTCCCTGCCGTTAATTGTTTTAGGAACAGTTAAGTGGTTTTGTGTTTCTACGATGTTATTATGCATCTGCTTCCATTTCAACCGCATCACGAATGGCTTTGATAGAACCAATGTATTCGTCTAAAGTGATTTTTGCCTCACGGCCATTTTCATAAGTATAAACGGCTTTCTTTTCAATGACATTAAAGTTCACCATATTGACTTCAAATCCTTCTGGATCTTCCTCAATCATTTTGTTTAATAAATCCCGTAGTTTTAGGGCTTCTTGTGCTACTTCCAGTTCTGCATCTGTGGGGGTTTTTACCACCATCCACTGGGTAAGCCGTGTTAAAAAACCGCTGTCAAAGCCTTTTTCAACAAGGTTTGGTACACGTTCAAGAAGGAGACATATTGTGGGAAGATATACCATGAAAAGGAGGGTAACACCGCCATAAACAAGAACATTTTTCCAGTGTTCCAGGCCATATAGAACAAGGGCAATCACGGGAAGGGCAGTGATGGTAAGAATGAGAGCGTTAAGCAATGATATGATTGTGGGACCAAGTGAGGTATCAATAGAAGAGCAATTGTTATCATATATGCTTTCCTCACGCATTTCCTCTAATGTAGGAATGCGCTGATACTTCTCATAGGCCCTGATTGCCATGTGCTCCGCACCATGATACCGTGAAAGACTAGGATACTTTTGATGATACCATGCCAGTGCAATACAATACGCTACATTGCTTAATGCATTAGAAAAGTACATCACTGCCCAAAAAGCAAGGGCAAAGATGGCTATGGTTTTACTGCCAAAGATGGCGATGATTGCCAAAATTGCTGAAATGAAAAACTGAAGTACGGTTGCCCTAGGCGAAACAAAATCTGCTTCATGATGGTATTCTTTCTTATAATCACTAGATTGAGCAATAATACTCTGGTTAAAAAACATTTTCTCCATGGTTCCGTCTGGATTTCTTTTGACATAGGCACACATGGATTGGTCTCCGCTAAGGGAGGAGGAAGACATTAGAATTCCCTCATGTGTGGAACATGCTTCTAGCCGTGAACGGGAAATGGCATATTGCTTACTCATGATAGCTGACCTCCTTATTGATTGTAAAGGTTTCCATAATTAATTTATTGCCTCCACACTATATCATGAAATGCAATGATATTCAAGTCACATGGCATATATTTTGGGATGACATTGCACAATTTACATAATTATGATATAATCCGCTTGATAAGGATATAGGAAAGTTTCTCTTGGAAAATAATTTTGGTTAGGAGGGAAAATTGTGGTAAAATTTGATGAGGTCATTCCGAGGATAATTAGTAGAGGAAAATCAAAGGAAAGGCGGATAGTAATTACTATTTCAAGTATTTTATCATTAATCATGGTGGGAATCTATATTTTTCGTGCCATTTATGTACTACAAGTAATGCCTGTGTCTCGCATTGTTTTAAGAAGTATTGGTGTACTGATATCAGCATGGTATGTCACTGCTGTCATTACTGTACTTTTGATGATTGAAGTTGCAGCATTTTGTGAACTGATTGAAATGATAAAAGGAAAGAGGAAAGTGAATCATTAATTGATAAGAAAGAACATCCAAAATATTAGAAAAAAATTCTATTATTTTGGGTGTTTTTTGTTCTGTTAATTTTTTATGTAGAGACCCAAACTTTTTATTGAAGTTCTTACGGAAGTACTTGAAATCGGACTTGCTTACGGATATAATTATGCCATAAAGAACACAAATGAAGAGGGGTAAAAATGAGGGATAAAAGGTTTTGGATTTTTTTGATATTTATATTTGCAGGAATCATTTTAGGTGGGCTTTTAGGAGAACTTGCATCTCATGTTTCTGCCTTATCATGGCTTGCCTATGGTAAAACATTTGGCCTTACGGAGCCAGTGGTACTTGACCTTAGTGTGTTAGAATTAACATTTAAAATTGTATTCCAGCTAAATGTGGCGAGTATCATAGGAATTATTGTGGCAATCATTATTTATAAGAGCATGAAAGTATAATCTAAATTTTTGATAGTAAATTCCGTTCTTTATAGAAAGGAATGAACTGATTATGAAAATGAAAGATTTACCAGAAACAGAAAAACCTTATGAAAAATTAGAAAGCTATGGTGCCAAAAGTTTATCGGATGCAGAGCTGCTTGCTATCATCATTAAATCTGGTACCAAAAGTCAGACAGCGGTGCAGGTTGCACAGCAAGTTTTGACACTTGATAAAGAAAGAAAAGGTCTTAACTTTTTGACGGAGGTTTCTATAGAGGAGTTACAAAAGATAAGCGGACTTGGAAGAGTGAAGACCCTCCAAATAAAAGCCGTGGCGGAGCTTGCGAATAGGTTTTCAAGACCTAGCAAACTGATAAGAAATGTGATTACTTGCCCTGAAGATGTTGCAAATATTGTCATGGGTGAGTTAAAAAATGAATCGCAGGAAATAATAAAAACAGTAATTTTAAATAATCAAAATGAACTAATGAGAATCATTACAAATTCCATCGGAACCATTAATTCCAACGTGGTAGAAATTAGAGAAATCCTAAAAGAGCCTGTTAAAACAGGGGCAGCTAAGATTATTTTAATACATAATCACCCAAGTGGAAACCCAGAGCCAAGCAGGAATGACATATCGTTTTCCATTAAGATTAGGGATGCTAGTGAAATTTTTGGAATTGAACTTTTGGATCATATTATTATTGGGGATGGAGTTTTTGTGAGTTTGAAGAGATTAAATAAATTTTAAATGAGAAGTGAGAGGTAATTAAAAATGGGCTTTTTCGCAAAAGATATAGGAATAGATCTTGGAACGGCCAATACGTTGGTTTATCTGAAAGGAAAAGGAATTATTATTAGAGAACCATCTGTTGTAGCAATTGATAAATACTCAGGAAATGTGGTTGCAGTTGGAACAGAGGCAAAAGAAATGCTTGGCAGAACGCCAGAAAATTTAAGTGCCATTAGACCACTAAAAGATGGTGTCATTGCTGATTTTACAGCCACACGTATGATGCTGAAACATTTAATAGATAAGGCGTGTAGAAGATATGTTGTTGCAAGACCAAGAGTGGTTGTTTGTGTACCAACGGGTGTTACAGAGGTGGAAGAAAGAGCTGTGGAAGAGGCCACGCTAAATGCTGGTGCTCGTGAAGCATATCTTATGGAAGAACCAATTGCTGCCGCTATTGGTGCGGGACTTAAAATTAGCGAACCTAGTGGTACTATGATTGTGGATATTGGTGGCGGAACTAGCGAGATATGTGTTATTTCACTTGGTGGAATCGTTACGAGTAAGTCACTGAGAATAGCCGGGGATGAACTGAATGAGGCTATTGTGGATTATATTAAGAAAAAATTTAATGTGGCAATTGGAGAAACTACAGCAGAAGAGCTAAAAGTGAATATTGGGTGTGCTTATCCTTCTATGACTACAGAGGAAATGATTGTCAAAGGTCGTGATTTTTCTACGGGACTTCCAAAAACAATCACGGTAACTTCTGTTCAAATGGAAGAGGCAATGAAGGAAGTCATTATGCAGATTATTGATGGCATTAAAATGACTCTTGAGAAAACACCGCCGGAACTCTCTGCTGACATCATGGTTAATGGAATTACTCTTTCAGGTGGAGGAGCTTTAATCAAAAATATTGATAGACTACTTGCGCTAGAAACGGGGATTCCTGTTAATATTGCTGAGAATCCGCTTGAGTGCGTGGTAAAGGGAGCGGGAAAGATTTTGGATGACTTAGATTCTGTAAAGGGTGTTCTTGTGAATTCGAGAAAAAAGAGATAAATTTGAACGAGAGAAGGTAATTGGTAGGAAATGCGTGGGAAGTGGTTAAAAACAATATTTTCGATAATGATAGTGATTGCGCTTTTTTTCTGTATCGCTATGACAAATAGAAAACCACGTGAAGTGACTCTTATGGAAAGCATTTTGGGGAGAATCATATTATTTCCTCAAAAGGCTTACACCTATGCGAAAGCGTATGTGACAAGCGATGATGGCTTTTTTATAGAAGTGGATAAGGTAAAAGAAGAAAATGAGGAACTAAAACAGAAGATAATAGAACTGGAAAGTAAAATGATTGATTATGAAGAATTATCTGCAGAAAATAGTATATTGAAGGAATATGTGAACATGGCAGATACTTATCCGAATTATCATCTGGTGATTGGCGATATTATATCCGATTCTGCTACCAATTGGGAGGCAACCTATATTATTAACAGAGGCAGCAAAGATGGAGTAGAAAAGGGAATGGCAGTAATTGCGGAAAATGGGCTAGTAGGATATGTTTCAGAGGTTTCCAAAAGCACATCGAAAATTGTATCTATTTTAGATGCTGGAAATTCTGTAAGTTCAAGAGTTGTAAGGACAAGAAATGAGCTTGTTTTAAAAGGGAGTATCTCTTCTGAAAAACAGGAGCTTAAGGTGATTCATATTCCATCTGGAGTGACATTAATAGAGGGTGATAAAATGGAGACATCCGGTGTTGGTGGGATATACCCAAAGGGAATACCAATAGGAAGAGTTACCCAAATTGTGAATAAAAAGAATCCAATGGAAAATGAAGCTATTATTAGTCCTAATGTTGATTTTGAAAAATTAGAAACAGTTGCAGTCATCATTAGTAATGTGGAAGGAACGGATAGCTAAGGGAGAGATAGAATGAGTAAAAAAATATTTGTCAGTTTTATCGTTTTTTTATTTATATGGGCCTGTCTTTTTTTACAGATAAATCTTTTGAACAAAATACCGCTTTTTGGAGTGCCTGCAAATATTGGGATTGTTGTGATTGCTGGAATTGGGCTTTTAGCAGACAAGTTACCAGGAACACTAGTAGGTGGAGCCTATGGATTGATTCTAGATATACTTTATGGGAAAAGTATTGGGGTTTATTTTGCTATTTATGCATTGATGGGATTTGCTAGTGGTACTTTAAGTAAGGGGTTTTCAAAGGAAAATAAGTTATCGATGGTCTATATGACTGCACTTTTTACTGCCGTGGTAGAACTTATGACGTATGTTGTTTTTATTGTGATATATGGATATCATTTGGAACTCATTTCAGCATGCCTTATTATTTTGAGAGAAGTAATTTATAATATGTTTCTTGCAAGAATTCTTTTTAAGCCGCTTAGCGGACTTGGGGAGATTATTAATAAAAGTAAGAACAGTTATTATCTATTATAGTTGTTATTTGGTATTGAAAGAAAGGAACGTGAAATGCAAAGCAATTTATCAAGGAGACTGAACATATTAATGATTATTATTTTGGTGATAGGGATATTGTTTATATGTCAGTTGTTTAATTTGCAGATTGTTAATGGCGAAAGTTACAGACAGCAGTCTGAAAATAGGCTTGTGAGAGAAGTAAAGATATCTGCCCCTAGAGGAGAAATTTATGATAGATATGGAAAACTCATGGTTGCTAATACCACGGGTTATGCTGTCAATTTATATTATACAAAGATTTCAAAAGAGGAGTTAAATTCTAATCTTTTAGAGCTTACAAAAATTTTAGAAAAAAATGGGGATAAATATTATAATAATTTTCCAGTTGACTTTGAGAACATGACCTTTACAAAAACGGAAGAGGCAGCAAAAGCATGGAAAACAAGTAATAAAATAGAAGAAGATGCATCGGTGCAGGAAACAATAGAATTTTTTAAGTCAAAGTACAAGATTACGCAGGAAAATATGGAGGATGTTTCTAAGATTTTACCACTTAGATATGAGATTGCTTCTAAGGGATACTCTAGTTTTAAGAGTGTGGCCCTTGCAAAGGATATTACAGAAGCGAGTATGTTAGAGATAGAAGAACGTGGTAATGAGCTTTCTGGTATTGTTATTACTACATACCCTGTCAGGAAATACTTGACGGGAAGTGTTGGTGCACATATTTTAGGATATGTTGGTAAGATTAGCAGTACGGAGTATGAGGCAAGAAAAGATAAGGGGTACACGGCAAATGATATGATTGGAAAGAGTGGAATAGAGGCATCGTTGGAAGAACAATTAAAAGGCACGGATGGCCTTGCAAGGCTTGAAATGGATTCGGATGGACAGTTGACGAATAAAGAGGAAACTATCGAGAGCAGAATGGGGAACAGTGTTGTTCTTACCATTGATTTGGATTTGCAAACAAAGGCGGAAGAGGTTTTAGAAACTTATATTCAAAAGATTCAGTCGGGCGGTTTTGCAGATAAATGTCCTGATGCGGATTCTGGCGCACTTGTGGTTCTTGATGTAAAGAATTCGGAGGTGTTAGCGCTTGCTAGCTATCCAAGCTATAATCCGGATGAGTTTACAGATGGAATTAGTAATAGTGAATATCAGAAGTATTTTGCGGCAGCGGATAAGCCAATGTTTAACCGTTCTATTCAGGGTACCTATTCTCCGGGTTCTACGTTTAAGATGGTGACGGCAACTGCGGCCATTGAATCTGGTGCGATTGGAATTAGAGAACAGATTTTAACAAAGGGCGTTTATGATAAGGGACACAAGCCGGCATGTTGGATTTGGACAAGCTATCGTTCTACCCATGGTTATGTGGATGCCGAAAAAGCTTTAAAAGTATCTTGCAACTACTATTTTTATGAAGTTGGTTATCGAATGGGCATTGATACTTTGGCTAGGTATGCTGGTATGTTTGGACTTGGTACAAAAACTGGAATTGAGCTTCCTGGCGAAACAGCTGGTACCTTGGCATCGAAGGAATATATGAATAAGCTAAATGAACGAGATGGAGGAAAAAGGCAGTGGATGGTTGCGGATACGTTATCTGCAGCGATTGGACAATCCTATAATAGTTTTACTCCAATTCAAATGGCATATTATGTGGCCACACTTGCCAATGGTGGTGTGAAGAATGATTTGACTATTCTAAAAAGCGTTATTTCATCTGATGGGACAGAGGTTTCTAAAAAAGAAGTAGATGAGATGGTGGATGCTAAAATCAATAAGCCTGAGATTGAATATGGTAGCTTAGGGATTCATCAGGATACTTTAGATGTTGTGTTTGAAGGAATGCGTTCTGTAACGGGTGAAACTGGTGGAACTGCGTATAGTACCTTTAAATCTTTCCCGATTGAGGTTGCGGGAAAAACAGGAACAGCTACTGCAAGTTCTGGCAATGCACATGCTTGGTTTGTTGGATTTGCCCCTTATGATGACCCTGAAATTGCGGTTGTTTGTGTGATTGAGCATGGTGGACATGGTGCCTATACTGCGCCGGCAGTAAAAGAGGTTATGGAAGAATATTTTGGCTATAACAATGATGATATTACAGAAGATATGAGTTTTAGAGGAGTAGATGAGATTTTAGTTGGAGGTTAAAATGATGAATACAGAGGTACTTTTTGAAAATAAAAATAATAAATTGGTAATTACAATGAATAAAGATGTTGCGTATGCAGAGATAAAAGCCAAATTGAAAAAAATATTAGAAGCTTCTGATACGCTTTTTGCGGATGTAAAACCACCAATTATTGTGACGGGCAAGCGTCTATTAGATGGAGAAGAAACGGAAATTGCATCGATGATTCATGAAAAAACGGATTTAGAGGTGAAGATTGAGCGTCCAAAACAAATGGGGCTTGCTACTATCAATAATATTTTTACCAAAGATACCTCTGTGACGCAGACAAAGGTTGTGACTGGTGTTTTGAGGTCTGGAAGAAGAGTGGATTTTGAAGGCAGTATTGTGGTACTTGGAGATGTGAATTCTGGTGCAGAGATAGTGGCGGAAGGAAATGTGATTGTGCTTGGCAAATTAAGAGGGTTTGCTCATGCGGGTGCCAAAGGAAATAGGAGCGCATTTATTGCTGCCATGGAGATTAATCCTACACAGCTTAGGATTGCGGATATTATCATGAAGGCTGGAATGGAAAAGACGGATGCTGGTCAGGGATATGAAACAGCTGCCATTGAGATGGGAGAAATCAAGGTGAAAAAATAAATTTTTTATTAAAAATTTGAATAAAAAATTTTTTGCGGAGCAAAATACTATCAAGCGGATTGATATTCGTTGAGCTAAGAGCATCACGGGAGCACCATGCTGTGTTTCTTTGGTGTTCGAGCAAAGAGCATTATGGGTTCTGGGCAAGTCCTCTTTTGGATTCATGATGGTCGGCGTGAAGAGTGTGTCTTGTGTGAAACTAGCTGTATGATGGGTTTTTGTGGTGCTTTGATTCTTTGTAAAGAGTTTTAAGCGCTTGATATATATGGTTAGTGAATATGTGGCACATTTGAGCTAAGATCGTTTTTAAGTGTCGCATGGCGGATTGTTTTTTATTTAGTTACTCTTGTGACTGCACAAGAAACTTCTGGCGGTGGTGCCATGGATTTTGCTTTGCTTGTGTAGCACGTTTGACGTGCTAAATAGGGTAACTAAAACAAAAAACTTCCGGTTCTGATGGTCGTGATTCCGCCTTAGATTAAGGATTCATGGTTGTTAAGACACTTTGAACGGTCGAGCAAAGATGATATTTTGTTGCGGAATGCTTTGTAGTCTCTGGGATGGGGCTAAAGGTGTGTAGTGATGAAATATTGTCGGCGTGAAGATGAATATTTGGTTCGTGGGAAAAATCCCCGTGAGGTGCCTTAAGTGCCTTGCGGGGATTTTTTGTCCTCATCCCCTTCTCTTCAAGTTTGGTGTTGCGTAATTACGGAAATTGTTATATAATATCTAACCGAGCTTTAACGAGTAAAATTGTGAAAAGGTGGATTATTTATGTTTGATAAGTTAGAAAATGTGGAAAAGCGTTATGAGGAATTAAATCTTAAGATTAGTGATCCTGAGGTAATTGCCAATCAAAGCGAGTGGCAAAAGTATATGAAGGAGCATGCAGATATTGAAGAGATTGTGGAGAAATACAGAGAATATAAAAAGGTTTCAAATGCGATTGAAGAATTAAAGGAAATGCTGGATGATAAGGAAATGCATGATTTAGCACAAGCAGAATTGGATGAGAACAGAGAGAAACTTCCTAAAATTGAGGAAGAATTGAAACTTCTTTTAGTGCCAAAAGATCCTAATGACGATAAGAACGTTATTGTGGAAATTAGAGGCGGAGCCGGTGGAGAAGAGTCTTCTCTTTTTGCTGGTGATTTGTTTAGAATGTATAGCATGTATGCAGAGAAAAAACGCTGGAAATTGGAAGTTGTGAATTTAAATGAAACGGAACTTGGCGGCATTAAAGAAGTTACTTTCATGATTAGTGGAAAGGGCGCTTATAGCAGGCTGAAGTTTGAAAGCGGAGTTCACCGTGTGCAAAGGGTTCCTGATACAGAATCAAGTGGTAGAATACATACCTCCACTGCTACTGTTGCCGTGCTTCCACAGGTAAGTGATGTGGAAATTGAGATTAATCCTACGGACTTAAAAGTGGATACTTTTAGATCGAGTGGTGCTGGCGGTCAGCATATTAATAAGACGGAATCTGCTATCAGAATCACGCATATTCCAACGGGTGTTGTGGTAGAATGCCAAACAGAGCGTTCTCAGATTCAAAATAGAGAAACTGCCATGTCTATGTTAAGAGCAAAACTTTATGAGGCAGAATTAGAAAAGCAAACTGCGGAGCAGGCAAGTGCCAGAAGAAGCCAAGTTGGTAGTGGTGATAGGTCTGAAAAGATTAGAACCTATAATTTCCCACAAGGAAGAATCACGGACCATAGGATTGGACTTAGTATTTATCAGATTGATTCGTTTTTAAATGGGGATTTGGATGAGATGATTGATGCCCTTAATGCAGCAGATAGGGCGGCAAAACTTTCGGAAGAAGAGTAAAAAGAGATGGTAGCAAAATATCGCTACCATTTTTATTTTTGGAAATGTGTATGAACCCTACGGAAATGGGTAAATTTAATCACTTTTTGTATTGACAAATCTGGATAAAAATGATAAAATTCTTACTGCTGTATATAGATTGCTTGTAATGTGCCTGTGCGTAAGATGACAGCATGCAGGAAAGTGGTCATATCGGCTGAAAAAAAGAATCTAAAAAATAAGGAGCAAAAATTATGAAATACGTTGGTGTTAAACAGGTAATGAAGGCTGTTTCAGAAGGCATTGCAAAAACTGTTTACGTTGGCGATAATGCAGAGCAGCATATCCTATCTCCACTCATTGCTTTGTGTGAGGAAAAGGGAATTGAAGTAAAGCATGTAAGAACCATGGAAGAGCTTGGAAAGCTTGCGGGAATAGATGTGAAGGCTGCAGCTGCGGCAGAATAATTTTGAAAGAAGACTTCATACACTTTCTACTTTGAAAGAATTTTTGGAACAGATGAGAGAAAGTTCTTGCAAAGCAAATGGTGTTTGAATAGATATTATGCATGTGAAAGGACGGTGAAAACAAGAAATGCCTACAATTAATCAACTTGTAAAGAATGGAAGAAAATCAAAAACATCTAAATCAAAGGCTCCAGCATTACAAAAAGGTTATAACTCTAAAACAAAGAGAATAACAAATGCATCAAGCCCACAAAAAAGAGGTGTTTGCACAGTAGTAAAAACTACTACTCCTAAAAAGCCAAACTCAGCTTTAAGAAAAGTTGCCAGAGTTAGACTTACAAACACACAAGAGGTTACAGCTTACATTCCAGGTGTTGGACACAACTTACAAGAGCACAGTGTTGTTCTAATTAGAGGTGGAAGAGTAAAAGACCTTCCTGGTGTTAGATATCATATCATCAGAGGTACTCTAGACACAGCTGGTGTAAAAGACAGAAAACAAGCTAGATCTCGTTATGGAGCTAAGAAACCTAAGAAGGCTTAATTGCTTTAGTTTAGGTTGAATTTAGGGTGCTTATTATAGATAAACTTACTTATTTGACTTTGTGAGTTGGTTCATGCTTAGGTATGAGTTTTCACGGCAAAATAGATAAATTTACAGTAATATAGCACTTGCTGGCCCTAAAAGCAAAAGGGCAGAGTACCTTGGCATACGGTAATTTGAAATGTATGCTAATCTAATAAGGAGGGAAGAACAGTGCCAAGAAAAGGATATATTGCAAAAAGAGAAATTTTACCAGATCCAGTGTACAATAGTAAGGTTGTAACAAAACTTATTAATAATGTTATGCTAGATGGTAAAAAACAAATCGCTCAAGGAATCGTTTATGGTGCATTTGAGATTGTTGCTGAAAAAACTGGAAAAGATGCGCTTGAAGTTTTCAATCAAGCAATGGAAAACATTATGCCAGTTCTTGAGGTTAAAGCAAGACGTGTTGGTGGTGCAACATACCAAGTACCAATGGAGATTAGAGCGGATAGAAGACAAGCATTAGGTTTAAGATGGCTTGTTAGATATTCAAGAGAGCGTAATGAAAAGACAATGAAAGAAAAGCTTGCAGCAGAAATCATTGATGCTACAAACGGCATGGGTGGAGCTTTCAAGAAGAAAGAAGATACTCATAGAATGGCTGAAGCAAATAAGGCTTTCGCTCATTACAGATGGTAATAAAGTAATACAATAGAAAAATTTTAAGAAGGAGGAAAGAAAGTGGCTACCCAAAGACAATATTCACTAGAAAAAACAAGAAATATAGGTATCATGGCTCACATAGATGCTGGTAAAACCACAACTACTGAGCGTATACTTTTCTATACAGGTAAAACACATAAAATTGGTGAAGTTCACGAAGGTGAAGCTACAATGGACTGGATGGCTCAAGAGCAGGAAAGAGGTATCACAATTACTTCTGCTGCTACTACTTGTTTCTGGAAAAATCACAGAATCAATATTATTGATACACCAGGTCACGTTGACTTCACGGTTGAAGTAGAACGTTCTTTAAGAGTTCTAGATGGCTCTGTTGCTGTATTTACAGCAAAAGACGGCGTTCAACCACAGTCTGAAACTGTTTGGAGACAAGCAGACAAATATAACGTACCAAGACTTGCATACGTTAATAAAATGGATACAACTGGTGCGGATTTCTATAATGTTGTAGAAAAAATTAGAGATAGATTACATGCTCATCCTGTACCAATTCAATTGCCAATTGGTGCAGAAGACACTTTCCAAGGAATCGTTGATTTGATTAAGATGAGAGCATTCATCCATAAAGATGACCTTGGAAAAGAAATTGAAGAGACTGATATTCCAGCTGATTTAAAAGAAAAAGCTGAAAAGTTCCGTCAAGAAATGGTAGAAGCTGCTGCTGAGCAAGATGAAGAATTAATGATGAAATATCTTGAGGGTGAAGAATTAACACCAGAAGAGATTAAAAAAGGTTTAAGAATCGGAACAATTAATGTTAAGATTACACCTGTTTGTTGTGGTTCTTCTTATAAAAATAAAGGTGTTCAAGAATTATTGGATGCAGTTATTGATTACATGCCAGCTCCAACAGATGTACCAGCAATTAAGGGTGTAAATCCTAATACAGATGAAGAGTGCGAAAGACCATCTTCAGATGAAGAGCCTTTCTCAGCTTTAGCATTCAAGATTATGACAGACCCTTATGTTGGTAAACTTTGCTTCTTCAGAGTTTACTCTGGAACACTAGAAGCGGGTTCAACAGTTCTTAACTCTAATAAGGGTAAGAAAGAAAGAATTGGTAGAATTCTTCAAATGCACTCTAACCACAGAGAGGATATTGATAAGGTTTATGCCGGAGATATCGCTGCTGCAGTTGGTCTAAAAGAGGTTACTACTGGTGAAACGCTTTGTGCTGAAAATGCACCAGTTATCCTTGAGCAAATGGAATTCCCAGAGCCAGTTATTTCTGTTGCTATTGAGCCAAAAACAAAAGCTGACCAAGAAAAAATGGGTATCGCTTTATCAAAACTTGCGGAAGAAGACCCAACATTTAAAACATATACAGACCAAGAAACTGGACAAACTATCATTTCTGGTATGGGTGAGCTTCACCTTGATATCATTGTTGATAGAATGAAGAGAGAATTCAAGGTTGAATGTAATGTTGGTGCTCCACAAGTTGCTTATAAAGAGACAATTAGAAATAAAGTAAAAGCACAAGGTAAGTTCATTAGACAATCTGGTGGTAGAGGTCAATATGGTGATGTATGGCTAGAACTAGAACCATTAGAGCCAGGTACAGGTATTCAATTTGAAAGCAAAATCGTTGGTGGTGCCGTTCCTAAGGAATACATTAAACCAACAGAAGATGGTTTCAGAGAGGCTACAAATACTGGTATCCTTGCTGGTTACCCAGTAGTAGACGTTAAGGCTACTTTAGTTGATGGTTCTTACCATGAGGTTGACTCATCAGAGGCTGCCTTCAAGATTGCTGCTTCTATGGCATTCAAAGAGTGCTGCAGACAAGCAAAACCAGTTATTCTAGAGCCTATCATGAAAGTTGAAATTGTTGTTCCAGAAGAATACATGGGAGACGTTATTGGTGATGTTAACTCTAGAAGAGGAAGACTAGAAGGAATGGATGACCAATCAGGCATGAAGATTATTAAAGCCTTCATTCCACTATCAGAAATGTTTGGTTATGCAACAGACCTTCGTTCTAAGACACAAGGTAGAGGAACATACTCTATGGAACCAAGTCATAACGAGGAAGTTCCAAAGTCTGTTATGGAACAAATTACAGCACAAAGAGCAAAAAAATAATGAAAAGTACCTTAGGGTACAAAAAGAAATCTTAAGAATCATATTGAAAAAATGGAAAAGTTTATATACAATGGATTCTAGATTTAAAGTAAGACTTCAATATTAAAAATAAATATATATATTTAAAAGGAGGAAATTTATTATGGCAAAAGAGAAGTTTGAAAGAACTAAACCACACGTTAACATTGGTACAATCGGCCACGTTGACCATGGTAAGACTACTTTAACAGCTGCTATTACAAAAGTATTATCTTTAAAGGGAGATGCTGAATTCAAAGCATATGACCAAATCGATGGTGCTCCAGAAGAGAGAGCAAGAGGTATCACAATCAATACTGCACACGTTGAGTATCAAACAGATGCTAGACACTATGCACACGTTGACTGCCCAGGACACGCTGACTATGTTAAAAACATGATCACAGGTGCTGCACAAATGGATGGTGCTATCCTAGTTGTATCAGCTGCAGATGGCCCAATGCCACAAACAAGAGAGCACATTCTTCTTGCAAGACAAGTTGGTGTTCCTTATATCGTAGTATTCCTAAACAAATGCGATATGGTTGATGATCCAGAATTATTAGAATTAGTTGAAATGGAAGTTAGAGACTTACTTTCTAAATATGAATTCCCTGGAGATACAACTCCAATCATCAAAGGTTCAGCTCTAAAAGTATTAGAGTGCACATCTACAGATCCAGAAGCTCCAGAATATGCTTGCATTAAAGAGCTTATGGCTACAGTTGATGAGTATATCCCAACTCCAGAAAGACCAGTAGACCAACCATTCCTAATGCCTATCGAAGATATCTTCTCAATCACAGGACGTGGAACAGTTGCTACAGGTAGAGTTGAGAGAGGTGTTGTAAAAGTACAAGACGAGGTTGAAATCGTTGGTATTTCTCATGAAATTAAGAAAACAGTTGTTACTGGTGTAGAAATGTTCAGAAAATTACTAGACCAAGCTGAAGCTGGAGATAACATTGGTGTACTTCTAAGAGGTATCCAAAGAAATGAAATCGAAAGAGGACAAGTTCTTGCTAAACCAGGTACTATTCATCCACACACAAGCTTCAAAGGACAAGTTTACGTCCTAACAAAAGAAGAGGGTGGAAGACATAAACCTTTCTTCAGCAACTACAGACCACAATTCTATTTCAGAACAACTGACGTTACAGGTGTTATTACATTACCTGCAGGTACAGAAATGGTTATGCCAGGTGATAACGTAACAATGGATATCGAACTTATCACACCTATCGCTATTGAGGTTGGACTTAAATTCGCTATTCGTGAAGGCGGTAAAACAGTTGGTGCTGGTATCGTAACAGAAATCAAAGAATAATTTTTGATTCATCAAATCAAAATTTTATGGACGGGGATAAAGTATTTTGCTTTAACCCCGTCCTTTTTAATTCATTTTTTCATTAGACCATACGAGTACTTTATCTTCACCTGTTCCATTAAGGTAAATAAAATCAAAATCATCATAACCAAGGTCAAGTGACACCGGTATAAAATCGTAATGTAATGCCATTGGATTGAAGAAAGATAGGTTATAGGCAATAATATAGAGCGTTCGATTCTCTAGGATATAATCATAATTCCAAGATTTCAAATGCCATGAATCACCCAAGGTGAATGACACATGGTTTTCCTCAATATTTAAGCCTGTAACCTTACTCATCATTCTGATGTTGTTTTTTTGCTGATATTCGGCTATCCCAAAAATAATGATAGCACTAACGAATAAGGAAATAATAATTAAAAATTTTTTCATGATATTCTCCAAAATTTCATTAAATGAGCTTATCTATCACACCATCATAAGCTTCTTAAATCATTATAGCATATCATTTTTATTCTGTGGGAATTTCTTCGATTGGTTCTTTTTTATTTAAAGTGGAATATGTTATTAAAATGAGGAAACACGTTTTCCTCCGTCCCCTACTTGTTACCTATTGCAATTTCTATTTTAATGTAATATAATTTTCGGGTATAAGCAAAATGTGAAGATAGATAAAAACTTATTTGATGAGTTTGAAAGGAGATTTCATGAAAATTTTAGTGGATGCTATGGGAGGAGATAATAGTCCTGATGAGATTATCAAAGGCTGTGTAGACGCAATTCCTGCCATTGAATCGGATATCATTTTAGTTGGAAATGAAGAAATCATTAATCAAAAGATTAAAGAATTTTATCATAAAGATAGTATTTCAGAGGTAACACCTAGAATCACTATCAAAAATGCAACAGAGGTAATCGAAAATGGAGAATCGCCAACATCGGCAATCAAGAAAAAGAAGGATTCTTCTATGGTAGTAGGTTTCAGTCTGCTAAAGAATGATGAGGCGGATGCTTTTGTTTCAGCGGGTAGCACAGGTGCTTTTATGGCGGGAGGATTGTTACTGGTTGGTAGGATTAAGGGAATCGATAGGCCCGCACTTTGTAGTGTGCTTCCATCGTATGATGGAAAGGGATTTTTGCTATTAGATTGTGGAGCAAATACCAATTGTCGTCCTATTAATTTAGATCAGTTTGCCACGATGGGTTCTATTTATATGAACAAAGTAATGCATATGGCTTCACCAAGCGTTGGATTGCTTAATATTGGAGCAGAAGAAGGTAAGGGTAATGAGCTAATGAAGGATTCCTTTAAAACACTTTCTGAAAATAAAGAAATCAATTTTTTCGGAAATGTGGAAGGAAGAGATATTTTTAATGGAGATGCTAGAGTTGTTGTGGCAGATGGTTTTACAGGAAATGTAACTTTAAAGACCATTGAAGGAATGGGCAGTATGATTAGTAAAATGCTAAAAGAAGAACTTAGTAGAAATCCTTGGAGAAAGTTCTTAGCACTTCTTACCATGCCAGCACTGAAAGGCTTTAAGAAG
>JAFUGC010000044.1 GCA_017469565.1 Clostridia bacterium
AATGAATCAAAATTCACTATTGACAAATTCCCTAAAAGGGAGTAATATATCAAATAGTGAATTTTGATTCATTTTTGCTTTCTAGGGAGAAAGCGGATGGAAAGTGAGGGAGAAAGGTGCAAAAGCTTAAAGAAGAAGTGAAACAAAAAATTATAGATGTTGGGAAGCATAGGTTTAAAGCTTTTGGATTTGAAAATACTTCTATGAAGGATATTGCTGGAGATGCTGGAATTAGTACTGGTAACATTTACAGATATTTCTTAACCAAAAAGCATCTTTTAGGAGAAATTCTAGATGAATTAGAAGTGGAAATTAATGGGCTATTAGATGAAATTTCATCTTCTTATAGTTCTAATGATTTACATGAAGCTTTTGCAAAGATTACAGAGGGAACGGTTGAACTGGCAAAAAAGAATGCAGATACCTTTAAAATTATGTTTAATTCTCAAAATGAAAGCCAGTTTATGAATTTTAAAAATAGAATTCTAGATACTTTGATGATGAAAATGTCCTTCCTAACAGTACAAGTGGAAAATAATCAATTTGATAAGACAATTTATGAGGCAATTGCACATGCTGAATTTGAAGGATTTATTCATATTGTAAAAAACAATATGGATGATATTGAGACATTAAGAAAAAATTTGGAATTGTATGAAGAACTAATGATTAAGGATTTAATTGATAACATGAAAGCTGAAAATCAAAAGAAATGATTGAAAATATGTAATTTTGTAAAAATGGATGTCTCCATTTGAAAGTGTAAGAAAGTGAGTAAGAATTTATGGAAAAGATTGCAAGATTGATTGTAAAGCATAGGAAAAAAATAGGCTTCATCTTCCTAATTTTATTAATCATTAGTTTTATTTTAATCCCAAGAGTAAAAATTAATTATGATTTATCAGAGTATATTCCTGATACAGAAAGGGCAAAAAGAGGAATGAATATCCTAGAAGAAGAGTTTGCCATGCAGGGATATGCCAGAATAATGATTAATGATGTTACTCTTGTAGAAGCAAAAGAATATAAGGATAAAATTGCTGCTGTAGATGGCGTGGATATGGTTTTATGGCTAGATGATAGCGTAGATATATATAGACCGGTGGAATATATTGATGAAGATTTACTTTCAGATTATTACAAAGACGGTTCAGCATTGATTGAAGTAATGTTTGAAGAGAGTGAGTATTCTTCTAAAACAAATGATGCTGTAGAAGAGATTCAAAAGCTCCTTCCAGAAAACAGTAATATGATTGGTTCTGCTGTTGATACCAAATCTGCACAAGATACTGTGCAAAAGGAACTTGGTAATATCATGATTATGGTGGTTCCCGTAGTATTAATCATCTTAATTTTGACAACCGATTCCTTTGTATCACCATTATTATTTTTAGCGGTTATTGGAATGTCCATCTTTCTTAATATGGGAACGAACGTGATATTCAAACATGTTTCTTTCCTTACCTACAGCCTTGTTGCAGCATTACAGCTTGCGGTTTCCATGGATTATTCCGTATTTATGCTTCATGAATTTCAGGCACAAGATAAGAGTGATTTGGAGGAGGCAATGGTGAAGACTATTTCAAAAGCAGCCTTGTCTATTACTTCTAGTGCATTGACAACCATTGCAGGATTTTTAGCCTTAGTATTTATGGGATTTACCATAGGAAAAGATATGGGATTGGTGTTTGCAAAAGGAATTGTTCTTAGTCTATTTTGCGTCATTTTCTTTATGCCATATTTGATATTAAGGTTTTATCCGTGGATTGAAAAAACAACACATAAAACATTGCTTCCAAATTTTGATAAGTTTGCTAGGTTTACCAGTAAGTTTTCTTATATTATCATCGCAATTGTGATTTTGATTGTTTTGCCATCGTATATTGCCCAAAAGCAAAATGTATTCCTTTATGGTTCGGCATCTTTTGGTGGTGGAGAAGGCACCAAGGTATATGAAGATGAAAAATTGATTGTAGAAAAGTTTGGTAGAAGTAATCCAGTGATTATTCTCGTGCCAACGGGGGATTACATTAGTGAAAAGGAAATGGCGGAAGAATATGAGGATTTGGAAGTGGTAAAGAAGGTACAATCACTTGCTAACCTTGTTGGAGAAGGAGTTCCAGACAGCTTTATCCCAGTAGATAACTATGAGATGTTTCGAACGGAAAACTATTCAAGATTCCTCATTTATCTTAGAACCTCATCAGAAAGCGATTTGGCTTTTGAATCTATCGATAAGATAGAAGAAATTACAAGTAAATATTATGGAGATAACTATGAAATTACAGGTGTTATTCCAATCACTATGAATATCAAAGAAGTAGTAACGGCAGATTATAACACGGTTAACTTACTTTCTATTGCATCTGTCATGATAATTCTACTATTTACATTCAAATCAGTAGCGATTCCAATCCTTTTGATTATTGTTATTGAAAGCGGAATCTTTATTAACATGGCAATCCCTTATTTTTCAGGTAATTCCATGATGTTTTTGGGATATTTGATTGTAAGTTCTATTCAGCTTGGAGCAACCATTGACTATGCCATTTTAATGACCAATAATTATTTGGATGCTAGACAATATCGATATAAATATTCGGCATCGCGTATTGCTACAAACAAGAGTGTTACAGCAATCATTACTTCTGGTGGAATTTTGACATGTGCGGGATATTTGATTAAAATTGGTTCTACCATTAATGCTATTTCGGAATTGGGAGGGCTTGTTGGTAGAGGTGCTATCATGAGCATGATTCTTGTTATCTTTGTATTACCTCATATCTTGGAAATTTTTGATGGAGTCATCAGGAAAACAGATTTTGAGTATATCAAGAAGAGTTTTAATAAAGAGGAAAGAGCAGCCAGAAAGAGAAGAAAGGCCAAATTAAAGCATGTGCATGAAAAGAGAAGAACCATCAAGAAAAAAGAAATGAAAAGTAAGATTAAGTATCGACTTAATGCAAGAATGAAAACACTGAAAAAGAGACCAAAAGAAATAAAACAAAGGCTTGAAAATAAGAAACAGAAAGGAAGTAAGAAAAATGAAAAGGTTAGTCGCTAGTATTCTAGTATTCACACTGCTAATTAGCAATATTTGCTATGCGGCAATGCCAGCACTTACAAAAGAAGAAACTGTATATGTGAATTTGGGGTATTATGGAAATGTAGAACAGATGAATATTTATAGTAGGGTAACGACTAACGGAGAGGCTGAGATTACAGATTATACGAAATATGATAATATTTCGAACCTAACCAATAGAACAGTGTATACACAAGATGATGAAAAGATTACATGGGATGTGAGTGGTGAAAATAGTTTTGCCTATACGGGAAGAGTTGGAGAAGAATATTATGATAAAATCCCTTGGAATTTTGATATTTCTTATCAGTTAAATGGAGTAGAGGTTGTACCTGAAAAATTACTTGGTGCATCGGGACTGATTAAAATTACCATTGATATTCATGCCAATGAGCTTGCTAATGAATATTATCAAAATAATTACATGCTAGAGGTAACGGGAACGTTTAATATGAGTGATTATCTTAGTGTTCACTCAGAAGAGGCAATGATTATTAACACAGGCAATGAAAAAACACTTTTATTTGTAGTCTTGCCAGGGCAGAGTACAAGCATGACCTTAGAATTAGGTAGTGAGGATTTTAGCATGACGGGAATTACCATGGCAATGGTACCCATCACAGGTGAATTATTAAATCAAATATCGGATATTGCAGAGGAAAAGCAAAATATAGAGGATGCCCTTGAGGCGATGAATGTTAGTGCAGATATTGTGCTAAATTCTTTAGGCGGTATGACGGCAGGGCTTAATGGAGTTTCAGAAGGAGTTACTCAAATAAAAAATGGTACAACGCAAGTTCATGGGATTAGCAATCTTCGAGATGAAGATATTGCAAAACTTAAAAATTTGTTAAACGAGTTAAAACCAATGATAGAAAATATGAGCGGAGATTTGAATAACCTTCAAGATACTTATCATGATGTGATGGATATGTGGGGCAAAGTGAATGAAGAGCTTACATCTTTATCCGTAGAATTAAAACAATTAAATGATAATTTGGCAGAGTGTGAAGATATGATTGATAGACTTCCAGGCAATGTGAAAGATATCAAAAGTACCATTACGGATTTGGCAAAACTTGCAGGAAATTTATCAGATATTTTATCAGATTTTAATTCGATGCAGAGTCTTCCTACTAGCAGTGTTAAAGAGCTAATTTCTGATGTGAGTGCAGATTTGGCTGAAATTGCGGAGATTGCCGGGGAAATATTACAAGATCCAGATTCTAGTGATGCTGCAAGACTATTTGCGGAAGAAGTGTTAGAAGAGATAGCAGAAATCAATAAAACCATAAAAAATTCAAGCACCGCGGTGAGTAAAATTACTTCCTCTGTCTCAAACATTTCAAAGGATGCAAACAGTACATCGAAAACATTAAAAGATTTAAAGACAGATTTATATGAGATTGAGGATATGTTTGATAAGAAGGATGCTCAAATATTGGTGGATACTGTTGGTGATTTCAATCAATTAGCCAAAAGGCTAGATACTATTTTGGACATTGCACTAGAGTATAATGACAAATTTTTAAATGATAGTGGTGATGTGACAAAGGCAATCGAAAATTCAAAACAAGTGGTTAATGAATTAGATCAATTGGATACTATTTGTATCAGCATGCTTGAAAATGTAGAAACAATGCTTGCTGCGCTTAGTGGAAATATTTATCAAGGTACTCAAAAAACAATGGATGCTTTAACGGGGGTGAATCAGCAACTAATGAGTTTAACTTCACAATCGAGTAACATAAAGGCATCTAAAGATACTATCAAAAATATTTTGGATGATAAGAAAGAGGATATCGAGACAAAAACTACTGTATTTAACATTGATAAAGAGGCAGAGGTTGTTTCTTTTGGATCTGAAAATAATGAGAAAGTGAGTGAAGTAGAATTCTTAGTAAAAACACCAGATATCAAAAAAACAAAAGAGAATACCTCGGCTGACTTAGAAAAGAGTGATACAGAAAACGTGTCCTTTTGGGATAGAGTGGTTGGAATCTTTAAAAGTATTTTTGGCTGGATAGGTAATTTGTTCCAGTAAGAAATTGAAACCTTGATATTAGTAAAATATGACGTAATATGACTTTGATACTTGCAATTATCTACCATATAAGATAGAATAAAAATGATAAACGTGTAAGTATGAGGTGAACAAATGAAAAAATTTGCTACAATTGTTGGGCTAATACTTGGAATACTGGTAGGGATTGGTTTTATTGTATTAGGTAGTCATTTGAAGCGCGTGGGAAAAGAGAGTGCACAGACGGAAGCAACATATGTCAGTACAGATCCGGAAGTTAAACAAAAAAGAGAATATTCTTCAGATGCGGATGGTAACAGTACTTATAAGG
>JAFUGC010000001.1 GCA_017469565.1 Clostridia bacterium
TTCTTATCTTATGATAGGGTTGCATTTTATGATAAAGATAATCATGATTTTAGGCTTACTTTTGATACCAATCTTATTTCCAGAGATTATGATTTGGAACTTGAAAAAGGGGTTTATGGTGAAAAAATCTTAAATGATGACAATTACATCATGGAAGTAAAGTGCGTTGGTGGTTATCCAATGTGGTTTGTAGAGGTTTTGAATGAGCTTAAAATTTACCCACATTCTTATTCGAAATATGGCACAATCTATCAAGAGAGCCTAGAAAAAGTAGCCCATGAGTATGTGGGACAAAACCTAGATATAGAAGATGATGAAAGGGTAGTAGCATTTTCAAAAAATGGGGTACAGCAAGTAGCAAAAGCATTAGCGTAAATGATGAATCGTATAGTAAAAATGATAAAGAAGAATAAATGATAAAAAAATAAAGGATAAAAATGTTTTTAAAAGAAATTAAAATTGATTCAATACGAAAAGGGGAGATTAAAATGTTTGAAAGTATTTTTGAAAATAGTATCGCAGGTAGCTTAAGCTACACAACAGCATTAATTTGTATTGTTGCATCTTGTGTTTTAGGTGGAATCATATCACTTGTTCACATGAAAACTACAAAATGTAGTAAGAATTTTGCCATTACCATTGCTGTTTTACCTGCACTTGTTCAAATTGTTATTATGATGGTAAATGGAAATTTAGGAACATCGGTTGCAATCCTTGGTTCTTTTGGTCTAATCAGATTTAGAAGTATGCAAGGAAATTCGAAAGAAATTTTAAGTGTATTTTTTGCAATGGCAATTGGACTTGCTGTTGGAATGGGGCATATTGCGTTTGCAACTTTTATCACAATCATCATTTCACTTCTTCTATTAATCTATTCAAAGATTAAAATTGGTAGAGATGTTGAGAATATGAGAAGGCTTAAAGTTCTTATTCCAGAAAACTTAAACTATGTAGAAGTGTTTGATGAAGTATTCACAAAATATACAAAGAGTAATACTTTAGAAAAATTAAAGACTACCAATATGGGAAGTATGTATGAGTTAAATTATATCGTAGAGTTAAAGTCTGGCATCAATGAAAAAGAGTTTTTAGATGAGCTTAGAGTTAGAAATGGAAACCTTAATATCTTGCTTGCAAGAGAAAGTGACGGTGAAGAACAATTATGAGTAAAAAGTCTTTAACAGTTGCACTTGTGGTACTCATGGTAGTTGCCCTTGCCATACTGGGACTTACGAGTGCAAAATCAAAATATAGTTCGGGTACTAATAATAATGGTACTAACAATGGCGAAGAAAGTGCGGAATTGGAAACGGTTCCTAATAATTCAGACCCAATTGGAGATGACTATGATTTCTCCGTGAATAGTGAAACTAAAATCACACTTGGTGAATCCGGAGCTGAGGTAAGTGGCACTGGTGCTAGTGTGAGCACAAGTAGTACCGGAACAACCATTGAAATTGTCAATGAGGGTGTTTATAGAATATCTGGTACTTTATCAGATGGGCAAATTATTGTTAATGCTCCTAAATCAAGAGTAAAGATTATCTTAGATAATGCAAGTATTACCTCTAACAGTTCTGCTGCAATTTATATATATAAGTCTAAATATACAATTCTTGAGCTTGCAGAAAATACGATAAATACCATCACAGATGCATCGTCTTATGATTTTGCCATGAATTATTCTTCCTCAGAAGACGGAGATCCTAATGCTGCATTATATAGTAAATCTGATCTTATTATTATGGGTAGCGGAACATTAGAAGTGAATGCAAACCGCTCTAACGGAATTATTAGCAAGGATAATTTAAAAATTGTAGATGCTACGCTTCATGTTAAGGCTGCTAATAATGGTATCAATGGAAAAGACAGTGCGATTATTCAAAATGCTAAAATTACCATTGATGCTAAAGGGGATGGCTTAAGATCTACCAATGATACAGATTCAAGTTTAGGATTTATTGTGATTACAGATTCTGAAATCAATATCAGTGCTACAGAAGATGGCATTCAAGCGGAGACGAATTTAACAATCAATGGTGGAACTTACAATATTGAAAGTGGTGTTGGTTATAATTCTAAAAAATCAAGTGATAACAGCATGAAAGGCATTAAGGCGGGAAATATTATTCAAATTGATGGTGCAACCATGAAGATTACCTCAACGGATGATGCGATTCATTCTAATAGTGTGGTAAATATTCTTTCAGGAAACTATACTATCTCTACAGGTGATGATGGCATTCATGCAGACAGCCTATTAACAATTATCAGTGGAGATATTAATATTCTTGAATCTCATGAGGGATTAGAATCAGATAATATCGTGATTTATGATGGAAATATTGATATCACTGCGGATGATGACGGAATCAATGTAAGTGGTGGAAATGATTTCTCAGGTTTTGGTGGATTTGATATGAGAGATTCTTCAAACTGGGGCAATAGAGCTAATAGAATGAGTGGAGATGTTACAAACCAAGGTGGAATGGGCAGAAGAGGCATGGTGCAAGGAGAAATGCCAAGCGGTGATATGACTCCACCAGAAGGAATGTTCAATGGAGAAATACCAAGTGAAGGTATACCTGAATTTATGCAAACAGAAAACAATAATACTACTTTTTCCATGGAATCTTTAGCTTCCAATATAGATTCAAATTCAACCTCAATTTCTGACTCAAATAAATTAGTGATTAAGGGTGGCAATATTAAGGTAAATTCAGCAGGTGATGGTTTAGATAGTAATGGAAGTATTGAAATGACTGGTGGAACAGTGATTGTATATGGACCAACAAATAGCGGAAATGGTGCAATTGATTATGATGGAACTTTCACAATCAGCGGTGGCACACTCATTGCAATTGGTTCTTCTGGAATGGCAATGTCACCATCTAGTACGTCATCACAAAAATCTTTAATGTATAACATTAGCACGCAAAATGCTGGTACAGAGATAGTCTTAAAAGATGCGAGTGGAAAGGAAATCATCCATGTAACAGCAGAAAAGCAATATCAAAATGTGGTAATCTCTACCCCTGAAATAGAGGAAGATGGAAACTACACTTTATATATTGATGGAGCAGAAGTTACCTCAAGTGCAACAACAGGAAATACTGGTTTTGGAGGCTTTGGAGGCCAAGGTGGATTTGGCGGTCAAAGAGGTCAAGGAGATTTTGGGACAGAAGATTTCCAAGACAGATTTGGCAGACCAGAAGACCAAAACAGTCAGGACCAATGGAATAATCAAGACGGTCAAGAAAGATTTGGTGCTCAGGGAGGTCCAGGTGGATTTGGAGGCCCTGGCGGAGGAATGGGCAGAATGAGATAATGTTTTTAGGGATGTTTTTAGGGACACCTTCCGAAAACAGCATTAAAAAGTTACATGCTGTTTTCGGAAGGTGTCCCTAAAATTATCCCTAAAATTATCACTAAATCAGTATTAAGGCTTAATAGATATTGTGGCTGTACTTGGTTTTTTTAATATGTTATACTTTGTATTGAGTGATAAAAAAGATATATAAGATAGGAGAGCCAAAGATGAAAAATAAAACCAATGAAACTATTGATATTTCAGATTTACAGGAAAAAATAGAAAACTCTAATATATCTGAAAAAAATATATTTAAGTTGTTTTTAATAGTTTATGTAATAGCTACTTCTTTATTATTGATTTTCTTCGCATTATATGCTGTTAAAGACCCAACATTACTTATAAAAGGAGTAATTGGGTATTGCATAGTATTTTTTGTAATATGTGTACCTTTATCAGTATACTATCTTTTAATTGCCAACAGGAAAGATAGACTTTCAAAGCAAATGTATGAAAACGCTTTATTAAAATACTTAAAAGAATATAATTATTCTAGTAAATTACCAAGTTGGAAAGTATTGGATGACTCTATTTTGAAGACACATTTAAGATTTTTTTATACAAGAAGAAAAGGGACAATCGATTATTTTCTTGATGGATGTAAGTGCTATATGTGTTGCTTGAGTACTGGTTCATACCGTACAACGGTGCGCCATTTAACTAATATTGTCTTATGGACCTTTATCAGAAAAGATTTAAAAACACATTCTATGTTGAATATAAATTATAAAACAAATAATTCTTTAAAGAAGGATGAAGTTGAAGCAAATGATAGAATTTCTGAAGAGAATAAGCAGTTATTAGATAAAATTTTAAATAAATATGGAAAAAATATAGAGTTTGCAACTAATGGCAAGGTCATAGAGTTTTTAGTTCGTGATAATTCATTCATAATACCTGATATAGTTCATGAAGAACTAATATCAAAAGAATATATTGAAAGAAATATTAAGATTCTTGAACATATGATAGAGGAAATCGAAGAGTTTTTGGAAAAAATTTAGAAGTGTTTTTGGTAAGTAAATAGGGGGGAATTTGTATGAAAGAAATTAAAGAAAGACATTTAGTAGAATTTGATACGGAAAAATATCAAAAAATTGTTGATGGTATTTATTTAAACAAGAGGGCAAAAAATTTCTGCTTTGCGTATGAATGTATTTTAGAAGAAGGTGAGAATCAATACCCGCTGGAAGATTTATTAGATAATTTCTATGTTAATTGTGTTGACTATTATGGAGATGAAATAGAAGAGGATGGCGTAAAGAAATCTATTGTTGAAGTGGAAACTTTAGATGATAAAAAGAAATCATTATTGCGTATTTTAGCGTATTCAACTATCGTAGGCAAAACAATAAATAATGTAATTTTGAATGGTGGAGTTTGTGTTGGTTCATTGCTTGGTAATGGTAAAATAATATTTGAAGGCAAAGAGTATACTTTGCCAGTGTATGTAATAAGAGATGGAGAGGAAAGTTTCGAAGCCCAGCAATGGGAATATCATTTTCTCCGTAATTTTAGTAGTATTGTTGATATGGATAAGCATGGAGGTCATTCTGCTATAGATGCTGATGATAAATTGAAGAATATATTGCTTATGGGTAGACAAGCATATATTACATTTATAAATGATTCTAACAAGGAAAGCATAAAATATAAAAGCATTGTTCTTAAGGAAAGCGAATTAGATATTAAATAATAGAGTTGATGAATGCAGAAAAAATCAAATTTCAATTTGTAAGGAATGAAACAATTGCTGAAGAAATGCCAGAAGAAAATGTGATTTCAGAATTTAGTATTAGATAATATTTCGGATCTTAATAATCTAACTCAAGTACTATTTTAAAAAATGATAGATAAAGAAGGAGGAATTTTAAGTGCTTACAAAAGAAAAAGCGATGTATCAAACGTGGCTAGTAATAGAGGGATTATCGAATGCAGAAAGAGAATTAATTTCTCAGGATTTATTAGAAGAAATCAAGGGCAGTATGGAATATGATGAGAATATTAAAATTGATTTTTCTATCCCACTAGAAAAGCAGAAATTAGATTCAAAGACATGGAAGATGCTAGATAAAGTCATCAAGAGTGCGGAACAGAATGGCTTTGAGAAGAAAAACAAAAAGTTGGAAAAGGCAAAAGAAAGCAATAGCTCAAATATCAGTAAGCAAAATGTAAATGTGAAAGATTCAGAGGAATTAGAAAAAATAAAGCTAGAAAATATTGCGTTAAGTAAAGAACTAGAAAGGTTCCGTGATGAGTCGAAAGAGTTGCTTATGCAGTATAAAGAGGCTTATGAAAAGGCATTAGAGGAGAATGAAAAAGTCAAAAAGGATTGCGATGCATTGATTCAAACATTAAAGACAATACCAGCTTTCGTGAGAAAAATATTTTTAAGAGATGAAAAAGTGAAATTATTAATTTCAGGAAAGTAGAAGGAGGTTGTTATCATGGAAAAAGAAGAAATGTATGGTATTTTGCAAAGAGCAGATGATGAGGAAGGAAAAGAATATGAAAGAAGATGTAGACTTTTACGAGCATTGGTTAAGACGGTTGAAATTCCAATGAGAGATACTAACTATTTAGATTCTACATTGAGGCAAAGACTAGGTGGTATTGAAGGAGCCGGCTCTTGGTTTGAAGATATGACAGAGGAAGAATTGCTAGAGGCAATGGTATCACCAGATACGGAATTAACAGAGTTTACACCTGAAGCAGCAATGGATGGATGCACATATTATAAAGTTCCAATCAAGGGAAAAAATGGAATTACGAATATTGAAGATTTACCAGAAGATAGCCCATTATATTTGTCAATTACCCATGCAGGAACAGGTAGACTTAGTGTATCTACTACCGCCAAAGTTCCGGCAAAGGATGAGGAATATACAACTATTATTCTTGGTCAAGAAGAGGGTATTGGTGAAATAATGTTTACGATGCATCCTGGATTACCAGTTGCTCCTTCAAATTTAACTTTAGATGACTTGAAAGAGAAAAATCCAGAATTTAAAGATATCATTGAAAACAAATCTGCTGAATTATTGGCAGAAGGAAAAGAAAGAGATGATGTTGTTTTACAAATTACGAGAGAACAAGCAAAAGCCTTAGGATTTGATATGGCAAAATTAACTTCTGATGGAATGGCAAAAAGACTTGAAGAACAACAAATTGATGTGAGGAATGTTCAAAAGAAAGGCTTAAGTCTTGGAGAAATTAGAGATGCCGTAGAAAATGAGAAGGAACAACAAAAAGAAATTTAATTATATCATTTTGAATAAAAATATAGCTCAAACTAGATTACTGGAGAAGGACAAAAGTTCAATAAGCCTAAGTGCTATCAAAGAGGCAATAGATAAGAACAAAGAACAGATGCAGTCTTATGGGGATAAGAAGAGATGTTTTTGGAAGGTGTCCCTAAAAACACAGAAGAGACATGAAGATAATTAGGAGGATATGTGAATGAAGAAAATATTAACAGTAGTACCAATTGTGGCGATTTTATTTTTAACTGGTTGTAATAAATCGGAAATTGTAGAAAATACGTATAATCAGCAACAAGAAGTAATTGATAATATTCAAAGTGCGGAAGAAAATTTATTGGATAATAATATAGTATCAAAAGACAATGAGAATGCGGAAAATACAAATAATGAAAATTTTAACAATTATTTTCCGATTCTAACTAAAGAAGAAATTCTGTATGAAGATGCAAATAAGGGATTAACGGAGGAAGAACTTATAGAAAAATATAAGTTAGCAGATGGTTATTTTTTAGATGATTATGATATAGAAGAGATTGATTATAATATTATTAGTCATGGAGAAATAATAAATACGAATTATGAATTTGTAAGTGATGATATAAAATTTATGATGATTTGCAATAAAGACGAAAAAAATGAATATGGTATACCTGATTATGAAATCACTTTAAATGGAAAAAGATTATGGAGTCCATATTCTGAGCAGGCAATAGTTTTTGATATAGGAGTAGTGGATATTGACAAAAATGATAATTATAAGGATCTCGTTATCTATGAAACTGAGGGGCTTGATCGGAGAGATTTTTATTTATCGAATAAAACGTGATGGTCTAGAATTATTGCTCAATGTTTTTGATGATTGGGCAAGTAATGGTTTGAAAAAAGTAAACGATAAATGGATTTATACTAATTCGTTTCGTTATGGCGAGGGTTGGAACTTTTTATATGGATATTACTTATATGAAAATGACGATTTTAAATATATAGAAAGATTTGCAACGGGAGAAAAAATTTCAGACGAGAATGGTAATTACCCCAAGGGATTCCAAGAACTTGTTTTTGAGCCAAATGGTATTTCTGTAACACCATTTGGGAGCGGAGATTTGGAGGAGGAAAGTAGATTTCATCTTTTGTCTAGAGTGTCTAGAGGCAATTCAGGAGTTTGGGGCGAAGTATACAGCATTAAAATTTTAGAAGATACATATACAACGAGATTCATAGGGAGTCAAGGACAAACTGATGAAACTTATGAGCTAAAATCTGGAACTGTACTTGAAGATGTTAGTATTTATCATGATTGGTAGAAAAAGAAATTCCATGTTTTTGGGGATGTTTTTAGGGACACCTTCCAAAAACATCATTTGAAATGTATTGACAAGTTAACATAATTGTGATATAATCCTCGTTGTTTGTTGAAAGACTGTAATGGACAGATTAACAGTTTGATTTGTAAGAGGAGGGATAAAGCGAGCTAATCAATTGGTAATGTTTCATGTTACTGAAAATGATGTTCCCAAAAATAGGACCTTCTAAAGAAAGGAAAAACAATCATGAATCAGAAGTCTAATGATACCATGGAAACCAAGCTGGCTCTCGCGACCGACATTCATACGGACAAGGAGGTGCTGGACAATTTATCACATGATAGACATGTGGAGGTTGTCTGGGCAGTGCTGCTAAATGAAAGCACCTCCGCGGAAACCATGATTAATACCATCAAAAGGAGGTATTATGACAATGGTATACTTTGCACGCTTGCATTCGAATGCAAGCGACCGGAAGTACTCCGGGTAATCGCCGAGGTTTGTCGGAATGGGCGCGTACTCCGTGTCTTGGCGAGCAATCCCAATACACCAGCAGACGCTCTCTCCCATTTAGCGAATTTGGAAGGAAGGAGAGGCCCGATTATTTTTGAGATTTACAGGAATCCGAATACTCCTAAAGGGGTAAAGGAAAATCTCAAAAATAATAAGGTAATCCAAAACAAGATTCGCGCAGGCACCTTAACCTAGGTGCCTTTTTTTATGTTTAAATTGCTATATCATGTAATAGAAAGAGACGAGACTCTTTCCAAGAAAAACATTCAATCATGATGTTTTCGGAAGGTGTCCCTAAAAACATCTAACAAAAAAGAGAGCCTATAGGCTCTCTTTTGTTGGTCATTCTTTGTTTGTAGTGGGACGCTTGGCAATAAAGTGGTGCTGCCGAAGCGACTCCTTAAAAGGGCGTAGGTTTCCTGCCTGCATTTCTGAAATGCAGTAGTTTAACCTAATTTCCACTGCATGTTCACCAATAGGCAGTCCGTTTTGAATACAATATTTTTCGTATTCTTCGGTGAATTCTGCACCATTGGTTATGAGGTCATATACCGTAAATTCATCATATAAATTAAAGGTATCAGACCTTAGATATGCCTCTGTGACGTTGAATCGCCAAAAGGCACTGAACATAACTGCTAAAATGCTAAACGCTATTATAGATAAGATAACGATTAGCACAATACACATCTTGTCCCGTGGATTCATTTCTTCTTTAATCATTTTTTATTCCTTTCTATTGCTACCTTCTGAATCTGACCAACCGGTCTTAGATGAGATAAGTAATCTAAAACCTTTTCAAATTCGCAACTCAGCCGAAAACATTGATAGATTCTACGAATCTAATTATAGTTTAACATAATTCTAAAACAATGTAAACTACAAATTATGTTTTTGGGGATGTTTTTGGGGACACCTTCCGAAAGCAGCATTAAAAAGCTACATGCTGTTTTTGGAAGGTGTCCCCAAAAACATTAAATTTACAAGAAATCACACGTTGTGTAGAGATGGAAAGCCTTGTGATTTCTTATTTACCAGAATTCAAAAATAACGATTGACAAGCTTTAATTATTGTATTATATATAGGGTGTAAGGGTACAAATGATTTTGAAGTACCAATGAGAAAAGAAATTCAACACTAGAGAGCTGATAGGTAACTATTGGCTCTCTTTTATTTAAGAATAAAAAAACGCCATAGCGAATCTATAGCGTGTTGGTTTGGTGGGGTACAAGGGTACCCCTTCCAGATTGGTCACTCCTTTCTCATGAATTGGTCAGGCGTGGTGTTTGAATGGATTGCTCCTGTCTGTGGGTCGAGCAGGGGGCCTTCAGACTTGTCCACATCATGCAGTATGAAACTGTCACCGAAAGGCTGAATGAACTTCGCAAACGGAATTGCCGAGATATCATCAATGCTGGAAGCACCTTTGATATACTCAACAATATCAACTACCAAGAGTTCACCATGAGACTCATAGGCAAGTGATACCTTATTTCCGTTGGTTTCTGGTGTTAGCAAAATGCAGACCCTTTCGCCCAAAAGACGAATCAAGTAGGCAAGTGCCAAACTCCAGTTGAAGCAACAGCCAGACAACTCGGCTTTAACAACAAGATGTTCAAATACAAAGGTCAGAGCCTTATGTACTGTCATTTCCTGCTGAAAAACAGAGTTCATGACTTCGTAGCCGGGAGTTCCTTGTTGAGGATCACGATACTCGAAGCCAAAGGTAGTCAACATCCGAATCAAGAGAGAAACAACCGAAGAATCCATCATACTCATTCTCCTTTCAATACACATTTTCGTAGAGTTCTGAAGTACACATTGAGACGGGAGGGAGCTCGCTCACCAGCTTCAAAAAACGGGTTACATCAGCTTCATCACTGAGAGCAGATGGGCTCGTCAAGAATTGGCGCAACGTATTTGGCTCTTGCTCGTTCATTACGGTTCCTTCATACCAATTGAGCTCAGACATCATCGAATAGTTAGTTCGAATAATACTGGCAGTATGGCCGTTAGGAAACCGAAAGAGGAACTGCAATCCACCATCACGACGTGCCTGTGTGGCTACATCGGCAAAGCCGAATCTGCCATCATAAGGCATAGAGAAAACAGGAAAACCATTCATTAGCATTCATCCTTTCTGACTTTTTGTCGGAGAGTGAAAGAGTGACTATTATAAATTGAGCAATTGCTCAAGAAATTTAACAGGACTTATCCATTTGAGTTTACATAATATCATATATTTAATCAAAAGTCAAGGATTTTCCAATAATTGTTTACATATGTTTTTGGGGACACCTTCCGAAAACAGCATTAAAAAGCAACATGCTGTTTTCGGAAGGTGTCCCCAAAAACATCCCTAAAAACATTACAAGTGTATTACAAAATGATGATAATGCTGTTACGTTTGTTGAAAACCACCTTATTTTTAGGTAGATTAATATAGATGGTAGTGATTAAAGGAAGTGAATACGAATGAAAAAGCTTAGAATATTATTTCCACTGATATTGATACTGATTGTCTTAGGTGTTACCAAAATAAATTTTGCGGATGTGGGAAATTTTGAAAACTATAATACGGGCAGTAGTAGCTCTTCAGACTGGTCAAGCTCTTCAAGTTCCTCAAGCTCTTCAAACTGGTCAAGTAGCTCAGATTATTCAAGTTCATCTAGCTCAAGTTCTAGTTATGATCATTCACTCTCTGAAGAAGAAAAGGCATATCAAAATACTAAGGAAAAATTATGGTACTTTAGTTCAGGAATCGTTGCTTTATTTTATACATTTTTTTATACATATTATGAGTTTAAATATAACGATGGCTTTGAAGACATTAAAAGTATTATTGGTAAGACATTTGTCTTGATTGGAGTGTTTCTAGCTTTTTATGTTTGTGCCATAATTTTTTGGTTGACAGGTTCTGTGTTTTTACAATTTGAGCCTCCTGTAGGTGTTCTAGTTACATATAGTATCAGATTTTGCATTATCAGTATTGCTATTGGTTTAATATTGATGATATATGCAATAATAAATGTTTTGCGACATTATGCATCAGATAGAATAAGAAAAGGGGTAGTGCTGACAGCAGTACAGCAGACGGTATTAAACAAAAAAATAATTTCTAAAATAAAGGATACAGATAAGGATTTTGATGCAAAACAATTTGAATCATGGGTGGAAAATCTATTTATTAAGATACAAAGTGATTGGTCAAGAAATGATTGGAGTGACATGCTAAGGTATGAATCGGCCAACTTATATGAAATGCATAGTAGTTTTATCAAGGATTATATTAATAAAAATCAAAGAAATATTGTTGAGGTGCGCAAGGTAAATTGGGTATATTTGAAAGATTTCAGGCAAGATAATGAAAAAGATGTTATTGATGTTTATTTACAAGCTTCCATGATTGATTACATTATAGATAATAAAACTAATAAGGTAGTGTTAGGAGATAAAAGTACTAAACATATCAATTCGTATCAGCTAACATTTATTAGAAAGAAGGGGTTGTCCGGTGCTAAAACAGCAGATGGCGATATTTGTCCATCTTGTGGGGCAAAAATTCATATTGGAGAAGTTGGAAAGTGTGAATATTGTGGTGCTTTGGTTACAACTTCAAACCGTTATTGGGTGCTTTCTGGCATGGAGAGGATTAGTTCTAGAATTTTGAAATAAATGATTGATGTTTTTAGGGATGTTTTTAGGGACACCTTCCGAAAACAGCATAAAAAAGTTGCATGCTGTTTTCGGAAGGTGTCCCTAAAAACATCCCTAAAAACATCCCTAAAAACATCTAAAAACATTTTATCTTCCGTTTTTCTAACGTTTCATCTCTCATTTCTAACTTTTAGACTAGCAACATCCGCCGCCGATTCCTCTACGGTCATCGTTACCACAACAGTTACAGATGATGAATAATAAAATGATTATCCAAAGAAAATCATCACATCCACAACCATTATTTCTTCCGAACATGCAAATTCCCCCCTTTCCAATTAATATTGAAACCAATTAATTTGGAAATATGCTTTTGAAAAACCTCTTATTTGCTGATTCCTTTTTATATTATGTTTGATAGAAATAAATGGTTACAAAATAAAACCTACTTTTATTTTCTAGTTACCGCAACCACAATTATTGTTGTTATCGCCAATGCCTAAGTTGTTATTGTTGTTGCAGCATCCGCCGTTCCAAAATAAAAGTAGGAATAATATTAAGAACCAAAGTATGTCTGAATCATTATCACAACAACCCCTGTTAAAAAAATTAAACATGACTTAAATCCTCCTTTTTCTGTTTTTTTACTCACAAGATTTTTAGTAGTGGCTAATACCACGTCTCATGATGCTTATGGTATATATTATTCAAAATCCAAAAATGTGTTACAGGATTTTTTTAGTAACATGTGAAAATCGGTTGAATTTATGATATAATCTTGTTTGTCAGATGAAAATGAAATGAATATAGTATGATATTATTTAGCATCAAAAAAGATAAACAGGGGAGGAAGATTAAAATGGTGAAACAAACGGCGGGTCATGACCAATTAGGAAATTTTGCTGAAAAATTTGCACAGTTAAATGATGATGTACTATTTGGTGAGGTATGGTCAAGAGAAGATAAGCTATCATTAAGAGATAGAAGTTTAGTAACTATATGTGTATTTATGGGAAAAGGATTGGTGGATAGTTCTTTAAAATATCACATTATGAATGCCAAAAAGAATGGTATTACACTTTCTGAGATGACAGAAATTGTAACACATGCCGCTTTTTATGCAGGGTGGCCTAATGCTTGGGCAGTATTTCATATTGTAAAAGAAGTGTATCAAGAAGAGATTGAAAAAAATAACACGGATATGGGAAATACCCATGGAGGTGGATTTGGAGTAGGGGAGCCTAATCCTTATGGCAAGTATTTTACCGGACAAAGTTATTTGAATCTTTTGTCCAAAGTAGAAGATATCAATTTTAGTTTGTTTAATGTAACATTTGAACCTTCTTGTAGAAACAATTGGCATATTCACCATAGTACAAAAGGGGGAGGACAAATCCTTATTGTTGTAGATGGAGAAGGATGGTATCAGGAAGAAGGAAAAGAAGCAAGGAGTTTAAAGGTGGGCGATGTTGTGACGATTCCTGCGAATGTAAAACATTGGCATGGTGCAAAAGCAAATTCATGGTTTAGCCATTTGGCAATCGAGGTACCAGGTGAAGATACCCAAACACAGTGGTGTGAGCCTGTAAGTGATGAAGAATATGATCAACTTGGAGAATAAAAATAAAGAAAGAATTTCACGCTAAGTATTGTGAAAAATCAATTTCAAAATCATAAAAATGAGTAGGTAGGAAAATACTTACTCATTTTTTATTGACAAGTTTTGTCTATCGTAGTAGAATAAAATTGTCTAATGGAATAGACAGTTTTTAAAAAGGAGGCAAAAGATGGAATATATCAAATTGTTTGATGCAGAGTATAGGGTAATGCAAATTATATGGGAAAGTGAGCCTTTAACCTCAAGAGAACTGGCTGAAATTTGTCTAAAAGAATTGAATTGGCAAAGAACCACCACCTATACCATGCTGAAAAAATTAATTAAAAAGGGATACGCTCAAAATGATAAGAAAATTGTTTCTAGTTTAATTAGTAAAAAAGAGGTACAGAAAAACGAAAGTAAAGATTTTGTAGAGAAAAACTTTGCGGGTTCGTTATATTCTTTTATTGCAGCATTTACTAGTGATAATAAATTAGAGGAAGAGGAAATTAAAAAGATCAAAAAATTGATTAGTGATTCCAAAAAATAATGGTTGTAAAAGGGGGAAAATAAAATGCTTTCAAATTTGTTTTTGACACTTTTGAAAATGAATCTCATGGCAACTTGTGTGGCAGCAGTTGTTTTGATTTTCAAATCTCTATTAAGGAAAATGGGAGCACCGAGAAAGGTTTTGTTTTTTCTATGGTTGGTGATTGCACTCAGGTTTGTTAGTCCCGTGTTTTTAGAGAGTAATTTAAGTTTGTTTAATTGGTACAATCCATTTCGTATAGAGCAAACAGGAAACGAACCAATTCATGTATTAACGAATAATGGTACAAACCTAGATTTTGCAATGAATCAAACGAGTGATTTAGGAAAAACAAATTCCGATAATAATCTACTAAATGATACAGCACCTAAGAGTATCAATGAACTTAATCAAAATGAAAAGATTCAAAATTCAAATTTGACAAATAATATGGAAAATGGATTGTTAGTTGGCTATCAATCAAGTCAGACTTCCCGTCAGCAAATGCAAACTTTGAATGGGGCAGAACAATTTGAAAATGTTACCAATCATATAGACAAAAATGAGGGAAATCAATTCACATGGTCCAGTATTTTAATGATGGTATGGATATTGGGAACGGTAAGCATGCTGTCATATTCCATTATTTCTTACATCAAATTAAAAAGAAGTGTCATGTTTGCCGTAAAAGGAAATGGAGATTACTATGAAACAGATATGATTCCAACACCATGTGTGGTGGGATTGATAAGCCCGAAAATCTATTTAACGCCAAATGTCAAAGAGGATGATAAAAGGTATATCTTGACTCACGAAAGTACTCATATTAAAAGGAAAGATTATTTTTGGAAAGTTTTTGCATACCTTATATTATCATTTCACTGGGTCAATCCATTTGTGCATTTATTTTTTAAATTATTCGTAGATGATATGGAAATGCTTTGCGATGAAGAATCTGTAAACATTTTGGGAGAAGAGGAAAAAGAGGGGTATCTGGATAGTTTAATTAATTTATCTTCTAAAAAGATGAATAATTTGGTACCATGTCCTATTGCTTTTAGTGATAATAATACGGAAAAGAGAGTGAAAAATATGATTGGGTGGAAAAAGAGTGGGATTGCCATCACGCTTGTTGCAATTGTGGTATGTATTGTGATTGCTTGTGTTTGTTTGACGAATAGAAAAGATAATAGTAAGGTCCCTAACAATGAGGAAAATCATGAGGAACAAAATCCAGTGGTTGCATATGAAAAACAGTTACAAGTCATTATGGATAACATGGCGCTTTGGAGAAATGATTTTGAAATGGATGGAGCTGGATATGCCATTACGGATTTAGATTTTAATGGCAGGTTAGAAATTATTAGTTCTTCTTATGGTGGAACAGGAGGGTACACATACAATAGAGTTTTTGAGGTAAACGAAAATTTTGATGGCTTAACCTTATGTGAGTCCAATTTAATAGAGGGGGATTCTGATGTTGATATTGTAGATGCAGATTTTAATACTTACTATGATGCGGAAAATAATGTATATCATTATATTTTAAATGATTTCATCAGAGTGAGTGCCACGGAATATTATGAAAATAAGCGTGATTTCTATTTAAAAGATGGGAAAATTACAGAAAATTATTTGGCAATGAAAGAGATAATTTATAACGATTTAGAGGCCGCTTATACGCCTCCTAAGATTAGTTACACACTTCCAAGTGCGGAAGAAATCAGTGAGAATGATTATGAAACTATTGAAAAAATAACTTTTAGTGGATATGAAAATCGATTATTAAACATCGAGTGGATGACCAGTGCTAAAAATAAATTAGAGGATATGAGTGAAGAAAAGTTATTGGAACTTTTGAGAGATTCTTATGAAAAATTTGGGTTTTATAAAATGGCAAAGAGTATGACTCAATCAAAACTTGAGTGGAATGAAGAAGAAAAAGAGAGAATGAGCTACTATGAAAAAGCGTTAAGAGATTTATACTATAATAGCATATTACCTGATGGAACGGAAGTGGCAATTGGTATGGCTGATGATATTATGAATGATAAATTTGCCATTTGCGATATTGATAATGATGGTATAGATGAACTGATTATTTCACACGGTGCCTCTTATATGGCTGGAAAGATGGAACTGATTTATGAATATGATGCTCAAAATCATGAATTTCAAAGAGAATTTTTGGAATTTCCTTTGGTAGCATATTATGATAATGGAGTGCTAGAAGCTGGTTGGTCGCATAACCAAGGAAAGGCTGGAGAATATTTTTGGCCATATACATTATATCAATATGATTCTACCAAAGATGAATATGAAAAAATTGCAATGGTTGATGCATGGGATAAGTTTTATAGAGGAGGATTTCCTGATGAAGAATTTCCAGACGAAATTGATTATGATGGTAATGGAATGATATATTACATTATGAATGACGATTCCTTTCGTTATGAAAATCCAGTGGATGATGAGGCATACAAGAGTTGGAGAGAGTCTTACTTAGGAAATGCAAAGGAAGTAAGAGTGGCATTTCAAAATTTAACAGGAGAAAACATTGAATATGCTACACGATATGGTGCAACTAAATTTCAATTTACAGATACCAATGAAAGCAATGTTGTGAATGAAGAAACTTTTACTTCATTTAATGGATTTGAAATTAAAATTACGAATGTTATTGAAAAGAAAACAGAAAAATTAGAATATGCTGATGGTAGTTTTTCTATGGAATATCCTATTTATGTATGTTCACCAGATTCTAAAATTAAAATTGTGAATGCAGGGATGGAAGATGGAGAAGTTACGCAAACGGGAATGCATGGTCCAAATTTTGGGTTGCTGATAAATGAAAAAGAAGAGCAGATTACACTAAGAATTTTTGAATCAATGGTGAACCAATATCTTGACATCTCGAATATTGATTATATCTATGATTTAGAAAGTGGAATTGGAGTAGTTGGATTTGAAATTGATTCAAATCGAAATGCAGAACAGACGATAAATGCAATCAGTTCTTTAGGATATATTATAAATATCCCTGAGGAATATCAAAATTTATTAACGATTCAAACTTCTGACTTCCATGATGAAGAGGGAGTAACGACAATTATTAGTGTGTCTGAAACGGCATCGATAGAAGCTGTAAAATCAATGGAAGAAGATTTTGAGGGTGCAGGTTGGATATTTAGTATTAGTAAGATTTCCGAAAATGTTTTGAATGAAATTTTGAAATACGATATGTCTGGCATGAATGTTTTTGCAAAAGATGAAGATGGCAATTATTTTATGATGACTTTC
>JAFUGC010000045.1 GCA_017469565.1 Clostridia bacterium
AAAAGACTATTTCTTGTTTACTAAATCCTTAAGTGGTTTACCAGCTCTGAATACTGGAGCTTTTGATGCAGGTATTTTGATTTCTTCTTTAGTTTGTGGGTTTCTGCCTTTTCTAGCAGCTCTCTTTCTTACTTCAAAAGAACCAAATCCAACTAATTGAACTTTCTCACCTTTCTTTAATGCTGTTTCAACAGCGTTAATGAATGCGTTTAATGCAGCTTCAGCTGATTTTTTTGAAAGCTCTGCATCTTCAGCGATTTTTGCAACTAAATCAAGTTTGTTCATCTTAAATTCCCTCCTATAGATTAATTATCTTTATTTGATATAGTACTCCTACTACAATCACTATAGTTATTATTCTACATTTTTATAAAGAATCCTGCCATTTTTCAAGAAAATCTCAAAATTTTTTCAAAAAAATGCTGATTTTTCAGTAATTGCGCTAGTTATGTATACCAAACTTACTCAAGCTCTAAGGTTTTGAGCTTTGTATATTTATAAATTACCATATAATGATTCATTTTGCAATCACTAATTTAAATATTTTTTAATTTTTTTCATTACGATAAATCCTTTGATATGATTAAGAATGCTACCCTGATTTTAGATTTACTTAACTAATTTTATTTTTTCAAGGAATTGATAAATCTTGTCTCCATAAGGAAGCATATGATAATCATCTCTATCTAATATTTTTAATTCCAATATCGCCAATAAATAAACCACTACCGCAACCAAAATAGAGACTATCGTTGCAATAGAACCTGCTCTTATGTATGTTTCAAACCATATATGAAAGAAATAAGTAACCACACCCATGATTCCAACAGCTATCGCCGGTTTTATAACAGTTTTATAAAAATTAGAATTTAGCTTTATCGTTTTATGCAACGCTGTAATTTCAATCATCCCCGTAACCATACCCGCTATTACTGAAGTAATCGCAGCACCATATATACCAATTGCTGGATTTCTTACCAATATTACATTTAGTATAAATTTGACAGTAGCACCACATGCAAGACTAATTGCCGGAATCGCAACTTTTCCTAATCCTTGCAATGCTCCCGCCACCGTTTGATTTAACAAAGTAAATATGATAGCAAATGAACTTATTTGTAACAATAGTTCTGCTTCATTTAATGGTACCGCTGGGTATATTAGTTTTAAGATTGGACCCGCCAATACACACATGCCAATAGCGCAAGGAAAAGCAATCAATAATGTAGTTCTAATGGAAAAGTTGATTCTTCTAACTGCAGTTTTTAAATCCTTATTTGCCATAGCTTCGGAAACAACAGGAACAAGAGCTGTAGAAAAAGCGACATTTAATGCGGTAGGAAGGCCAATTAAAGTATCCACTCTACCAGATAATATTCCATATAATCTCTCAGCCTCACTTTGTACAACTGATTCTACCATACTAAAAGAACCCATTAAAACACTCTTCAGTCCATTTACTACTGTGAAGTTATCTATATTTCTATTAATAGCGGAAATAATCGAGGCCAATGATATTGGAATAGAAATAGCCAAAATCGTTTTCATTACCTTAGTCATTTTTTCTTTCTTGTATTCCACTTTTGATTCATTAATTTCTTTCCAAATTTCTTTTTTGGATCTTTGATAATACAAGATGGCGTATAATAGCCCGATAGCAGTTGCAATGGTAGACGCAGCATTTGCAACAATTGCCATGACAACAGTTACATTAGATTCAGACCAGTTTAGTTTTTCTGCAATTTCACTTGGACTTTTTATTGTTAAGTAATATACCACTAAAACCAATACAACAGTTAGAATTGTTTTAAAGACTTGCTCAATGACTTGCGAGTTTGAAGATACTTTCATATTGTATAATCCGTTAAAATAACCTCTAATTACTGCAGCAACTGCAACAAAAAATACGGCCGGTGATAAAACAATCATAATCCCTTGAATATCAGGGTTTCCAATTTTATTTGCAATAAAACCTGCACTGAAAAATAAAAAAGCACTTCCTATAAAACCAATCATGCCAAACAAAAGTAACGCAACCTTAAAAATATAATGTGCTTCTTTACGTTTGCCAACAGCTATTCTTTCAGAAACAAGTTTGGAAATAGCACTCGGCACGCCAATAGAAGCAATTGCCAAAAGTAACATATATATTTGATAGCCATGTGCATATAATCCATTTCCTTCATCACCAAAGTATGGAATATTGGTGATAACAACTCGGTAAACTAGACCTAAAATTTTGATAATAATCTGTGCAAAAATTATCGTAAAAACACCTGCCATAAATGATTGCTTCTTATTTACAATCTTCTCTCCACTTTTATTATTCATTTTTCCTCCTCAATATATCTTTCATAAACATGTTTTTATATTATTTATTACAACCGCAAAATAATTATTCCTATAATGAATATGGGTGGTGAATCTTACATTCCACCACCCAATTATTATATTTCTTTTATCAATTTTTTTCAACTAATATCACAATTATTCCTCCATTTGCTTTCCAAGAAATCCAGCCGCAGATTGTACAACCTTCATCTCTACATCACTCATCTTTGTTGCTGGTTCTGTTGATAAAAGCATAACTGTGCCAATAGTATCTCCCTCTGCAATGATTGGATATATTACCTGTGAACTATATTTTTCCGCTACATCACTATCTGTTAGTAAAACTGGCATCTGCTTTTCGTTCTTAGCCTTAGCAGACCAAATCACTTTATTTTCCATTAATTTTTCCAGTTCTGAACTAACGCTTTTTTCTAAATATTCTTTCTTAGGCGCGCCCGAAACGGCAATAATCGTATCTTTATCACTAATGCAAGCAATATGCCCCGTGGTTTTCGCAAGCGTTTCCGCATATTGTGTTGCAAATTCACTAAGCTCACCAATTGGTGAGTATTTTTTTAATATAATTTCGCCTTCTTTATCTGTAAAAATCTCTAGCGGATCCCCTTCTCTTATTCTTAATGTCTTTCTTATCTCTTTAGGAATTACGATTCTTCCTAAATCATCAATTCTTCTCACAACACCTGTTGCCTTCAACTTGATTACCTCCTTCAATTTTGCTTTTTCTTTCTCTATATCCATATTATTGTTTAAATTGACAAAAAATATGCAAAAATAAAGAAAGAAAAACGCACGAAAGGGGCGAGAAAAAAATAACTTTTCCTCACCCCTTTTCTTGCTAAACCAAAGCCGGTTCTTCTACCGTTTTAGTACTCTTTCTTCTTGAAGCTCTCTTTTTTGGTTTTAACAAAATCAAATCCAAGGTTTTGATAAAATCTTCTATTAAGATAATCTTAATTGTTGGTACTTTACCTCTAATGTATTCTTCCATTGCTTGTTTCAATAATCTAATATTTCTATCTTCCTGTGAAATATCTTTCACATTTTGATACCTAGCTGCTACTAAATCTTTTACCAGAACAATATCCTCATTATCAAGCATTAAAATTCTTTCAAATAATGTATTCATGTTATAATATTTCATAATTGGAATGTCTAAATGCTGCTCAACGAATCTATCTGGAAGCTTATCTACTCTATCTGGTATCATTTCAAATAATTCTTTTGCAACATTAATATATTCTTTTTCCTTCGTTTGAAGATTTAAATTATTAAAGTGTTCTAAAATATATTTGATATTTTCATCTGTTTCAACCAAATTTGTGCCTGCCATATAAGCGTCAATATCTTTGCAATAACCAGAAGTGGCTGCTGCAATATTCATTCCGTTAATAAAAGTAAGTTTTAAATACTCTAAATCAATATCTAATAATCCCTTTTGAATGAAGAAATCAAATATGACATACAATTTAAAATACTCCGCTAATTGAAGTTTTCCTGCCTTAACATCTTCCAATGTTTCTGTTACCACTTTATTAAACTCACCATCATCAATCTTCCAATAGTCCTCCGTAAGCAATCTCTTATAGCTTGGAATTTCTCCTTTATTTTCTTGTGCTACAATCACATCCATATCATCTTTGAATGTTTTCATATCAAAAATTCTTGTTCTAACATATTTTTCAACAAACTTAAAGAAACGATAATCTGTTTTAAAAGTAAAGTAATAGTTATTATCAAATTCTTTAATATAGAACTGTCTGTTATCCTTAAGCACTTTAGAAGCGACTAAGATTGTCTTATACTCTTCTAGGGAGTTAATATCTTTTAACTTATCCTTTGTGACTTTTCCTGCTTTTATCTCAAATGAGATAGCAATTGTAAATATTAAAAGTGATTTTAATACCACATCATTAATATCCGGATAATATCTTTTGGTAGTCTCAAAAATTTTTTGAAAATCATTTAACGCATGCTTTAAAATTCTTAGGTTTCTTGTTCCACTTCTGTTAAAGGTTTGTGTGATAAGCCCCGAATTTTTTCTTAAGAACTGAATCAACTGTGGATTACTTTCATACCTCATCAATACACCATTAATAATGTAATTGAACTCTGGAATATATTCAAAAGTTTCTCCAATCAATTTTTCTTTTATTCTTTCATAATCATTTGCCTTATCAAAGATATGCTCAATTTTATCTTCGATTAACTCCACCATTGGCTTATCTTCATTTTCTTCATCATCGATACTCTCTGGGATTTCATCTCTACTTGTTTCAGGCTTTATTTTTCCTTCATGATTTAAGATATAAGTGGCAATGAATGTTTTCATTTCAACATTAGTACTCTTAAGTTTTTTGGACAATTCTTTTTCATTACAAATGATAATGGTTTTCATGTGATCATGTTCCACGAAATTATTGATGTAACCTAATACATCTATTACATCAAGATTTGCCCTTTCTAGATCATCAAAACACAAAACCTTATCATCTATTTCGAAGAATTTTGAGTAATCAATCTTATCATTCATTTGCATAAATCCAAAAGAGTTAGCCATATCAATTCCTGTTTTTACATACTCTGGAATACTAGAAATATTATGTGCATCAATTACCTTTTTGATTGATTTATTCAAACTAGGATTCATCTCAATAAATATTTTTTTACTGATATCATCCAAATTGGAAATTCCATAAAGTGACATGTAAATTGTTTTATATCTTTTCCCATTAATATCCGTTGACTCAATCTTACTCTTCACCTTATTATTCCAAAAATAGGTTTTACCACTTCCCCACTCTCCGTTTATCATGATGGCATGATCAGTATAAGGTTTTCTGATATAATCCATTACGCTTTCCACTAATTCATCCATGTTTTTCTTGCCCCTCTTTCTCCTCTGAACTTTAAAGGTTTTTCCATTCGAAAACCATTTTATCTTATTTTAAGCTATATAAAAATGTCATAGCAATCACAATCGATGCGCCTGCATGTTTTAACACTTTTGCACATTCATTGATTGTGGCACCAGTAGTATAGATGTCATCAAATACAATCACCGTTTTCCCCTTAATTTCATCTATATTTTGCACAGAATATACATTCTTTACATTATTAGCTCTTTCTAGCAAATTTAGACTACTCTGTTGAAAATTATTTTTTGTTTTTATCAGAACTTTACGATATAGTGGAACTCCCGTAAGCTCTGACATATACTTTGCAATGCACTCACTCTGATTAAAACCTCTTTCAAATTTTCTGCTTTTTGAAATTGGAACAGGAATAATACAATCAGCCTTTATATTTTTCTGTTCCATTTTATGTGCTAAAATTTCTCCAAAAGTTTTTGCTATATATTGATAACCATAAAACTTTAGTTGTAACATTCTGGACTTAAGAATTCCTTTATACGGAAACAAGCATAAGAGCTCATCAAAATATGTTTTGCTTTGTCCAGATGCAATTTTCATTTCCTGATAATATTCTAATATATTTAAACATTTTCTACAAGTATATCTTTCATTTATTTTTTTACCACAAATTCCACAGACCTGCGGATATAATAATTCGAGCAGTTTTTTCAAGTTACCTCCTTATGCAATAGGACCTTTTAAAGAAAGATTCTCCCCACAAAAAAGGGCAAAGAGACAGTTATTCCCTTCACCCCTAAGTATCTTTATTTTAAAATTCTAATGTATTCACCATGTTTTCAAACAATGTTTCCCCAACTTCATTCATTGCATTTTCTTCTCCAGTGAATATAAAATTATATAAGTTATTTCCCACTACAACATAAAGTGAATAAATCATTTTTTCTTCTGAATGGATTTTAAACTGTATTGCATCATTACTCATAATTTTAAATGTTTTCGATTCAAGAATTTCTCCATCATTTCTAGCCAATGTTTCCAATAACGCCTTAATCTCTGATAAACTGTACTTTTGCATATCCGTTATGGTATTCACTTGTATAAATAATTTAAAGAATCCGTCCCCGCTATTAACATTTTTCGTATTATAAGAATCATCTACAACTACATAAATATCCTGATATGTAAACTTTAATGACAATGCTGAATTTCGATAAATTCTATTTTGACTCTCTTCAAAATTCTCAAGAGGGATTAACTTTATGGTAGATAAAACATTATCTACAAGATTATCGCTGACAATATTAAAGAATATGAAAGTGTAAACAATACTGTCCCTTTTGATAACAAGCATTTGTGCATTTTCCTTATCATCATACAAAACATATTCCGCATTTTGTATTTTTCCTTCTTCCATTAGTTCAAAAAGGTTATCATACTTTTTAGCCTCTTCTCTAGCGATTGTTCTAATACTTTGTAAATAATAATTTTCATTTTTCTTAATATCTATGATAACTAAATCATTCTCTTTGAAATTTACATTAGTATCTCCACTAAGTTCTAATACATGAGCTGTAGCAGGAACTGAAAATTCGATTCCATAATTCTCACTCACATAATTTTCTTCTTTCTCTACCTCAGAATTGTATAACGTATATGTATTTTTTTCTACATTAATATTCTTAATACTCTCTAATTCCAGATAAGACTCATTCGAAATAATTAGATTTTCCTTTACTTCAACATTTTTTGCACCCAATGATTTAATATAGCTATCAGGAATAATTAAGCTACCATCAATGCTTAAACTTCTAAGGATAACATTACTATCCGCCACTAATGTGTTACCATGAATGACTCCCTCATAAACCTCTGCCTGTAAAAAGTTAGGAATTACTCTACTAATCACTGTAAGTGCCTCTGCTCTCTTAATAAAATCTTTCGGTCTTATCGAGTCATCCTCATATCCATTAATGTAACCATTTCTAGAAAACGTTAAAACCTCTTTTTTTGCCCAATCGGCAATCATATTTTCATCCACATAACTCTTACCAATATTATTATTCTGTGTTATTCTGAAAGCTCTTGAAAGTATGACAACAGCCTCTTCTCTTGTAATAAAATCATTAGGATGAATATAACCGTTGGTATCTCCCTGAATAATTCCTACTTCCACAGCCTTTCTTATATCTGAATAATACCAATCCTGCCTTGAAATATCAGGAATATATTTAGAAGACTCTTTTTCTAATTTGAGCATATTACTCATTACCTTCACAAACTCCGCTCTCGTCATGAGTCCATCTGGTATAAAGCTCCCATCTGTATATCCATTAATAACCTTATACTTCTGCATTTTTTCGATTGTTTCACTTGCCCAGTGATTCTCCGTATCTGTAAACGCAAAAGATGACGGTGCTATAACAGCTATGAATATTAAAATTGATATCATAAAAATGTTTGTCTTTTTCATTTACCCCTCCGACTAACATTAAAATACCTTCACTTGCCTTTTGCTCTTTTGTAATCATAGACGAACCATCTCAAAAAGAGTTTCCTAATTATGCAGTAAATATATTACTATACTTTTCTAACTTATATTTAAGCCCTGTATTCCTACTTTTTGTATCAACATTATCTATCATTCTGCTTATAAGATGCTCTTTTCCAAGAATAATTAAGAAATCCTTTGCACGGGTAACACCCGTATATAATAAATTTCTTGTATAAAGCATGGGTGGACCATTCGTAATAATGATCACCACCACTTTAAATTCACTCCCCTGACTCTTATGAATGGTGATAGCATAAGCATGTTCTAATTCTTCAATAATATTAGATTCATATTTTACGATTTTATCATCATCAAAAACTACCTCTACAAAATCAGAAGTTACTCTTGTTACAATTCCAAGATCCCCATTATAAACTCCACTACCATAAGATCTGCCGTCCGTTCCTTCCCAATAAATATCATAATTGTTCCTTATCTGCATTACTTTATCGCCTTCTCTAAGTACAAGTTCTCCAAATTCGCGTTCCGCCTTAAACTTGCTCTTTGGATTAAGAACATTTTGCAATTCTTTATTTAAATTTCTTGTTCCGCTCTCACCCTTTTTAGTTGGAGTTAATATCTGAACGTCTTTTAGTATATCATACTTTCCGTAATTTTGGAAGTCTTAGTGTGACTAATTCTATAATTTGTTCTACAATGTTTGTTTCTCTAATAAAAAAGAAATCTCCATTTTTTTCATTGACGCATATTTCCTTATCTCCCTCATTAATCTTATGGGCATTACTCACAATCTGACTTTCTGCAGCTTGTCTATAAATCTCAGTCAATTTTTTTGTCACAACGCAATCACTATCAATTAGGTCCTTTAATACGCTTCCCGGACCAACGGAAGGGAGCTGATCACTATCACCAATTAATATTAGTTTGGTATTATCTTCTAACCCCTTCATTAAATAATTCATTAATACAATATCTACCATGGACATCTCATCAACGATTACTACATGTTGCTTAATCTTGCTTACTGCATAATCAATATTAATCTGATCATCTTCAGATTTTCCAAGTTCTAAAAGTCTATGCAGTGTTTTGGCATCCTCTCCAGTAGTTTCTGTGATTCTCCTTGCGGCCCTACCAGTTGGTGCACAAAGTGCCACCTCTAATTCCGCCTTTTTAAATAAATTTAATAGCACCTTAATAATTGTTGTTTTTCCTGTTCCAGGGCCACCAGTAATTACCACCACTTGATTCTTGAAACAAGCCTTAACGGCATCTCTTTGCTCCTCTGAAAGTTCAATATCAAGCTCAGCCTCAACATCTGCAATCTTATCTTCCAAACTATAATACTTCTTTGCAAAGTTACGCGAAAGCATCAAAATCTTCTTTGCTACATTTTCCTCTGCCTTATAATAATCCTTAGAAAATACCCAATCATCCTCTAGATATATTTCCTTTGCATATTCCAGTGCAGTAAGTTCATTTTCCACAAGTTCTCTTTCCACACCTAACACTTGACTCACATATTCAAGTAAATTAGTAGTAAGTACACAAGTATGACCATTGCGCGATGCCAAATATAGAGCATATTTAATTCCACTAGATATTCTATAAGCAGATGTACTTTCAATTCCAAGTGACAATGCAATCTTATCTATTTTTTTAAAATCCACTCCATACAAAATACTCACTAAAATATAAGGATTTTCCTTAATGGCACTGATGGCACTCATCCCAAGTTCTTTATATATCTTTCCTGCATTTGCAGTACCAATACCATACTGCTGCAAAAACATAACAATCTGCCATAATTCCCAAGCGTTACGAAAAGCCTCTCCAATCTCTTTAGCTCTAGAAACCGTAATCCCTTTAACCGCTGTCAACTTTTCCGGTTCAAACTGTAAAATATAGATGGTGTCTTCACCAAATTTATCAACAATCTTTTTGCTAGTAGCTGGACCAATTCCCTTAATGATTCCACTCCCTAAATATTTTTCCACTTCTGCATTGGTAGAAGGCATTGTTTTTTCAAAAGTATCTATCTTAAACTGCTTTCCATATACATTATGATTCACATATTCCCCTTGTGCAATAATAATATCTCCAATATTTACAAATGGTAAATATCCAGTAGCAGTAATTTCACTATTTCCATAAGACATAGTACAAACAGTATAACTATTCATTTCATTAGAAAATATTATTTCTTCAATCTGACCTTTTAGCTCCATTCAAAACCTCTCACTTATTCCATAGTAAAACTTATTATATAATTATTTTACCTTTTTAGCAACTTTAGCAAAATATTTTCTCATTTTTTTCATCACATAACAAACTTGTAAAAATATGTAACAAATTCCCTCCAACAGATACTCCTTCAGAAAAGATATCAAGCCATAAATAGAGAAGCTCCATAAGATTACATCAATAAAATAACCATACATCTCTACCACTCCTTGATATATTCTATGTTTGATATCAAAAAGAGTGCCTGCTTGCAAGTGGCAGCCCCATAAGTGTCTAGAGAGGAGTGAGCCATGGATATCCATAGCTCACTCCTCTCTAGACACTTATGGGGCCGCCACTTGCAAGCAAACACTCTTTAATAAACGATAGTGCTCTCACTTTGAATCTGTGTAAGCCCTTTAATCACTCCGTCCACTGTAAAATTCTCATCCGACAAACAAATAATAGTTCCTGTAAAGAAATTCACAATATAATCATTCTTAACATCCTTAACCGTTATTCCACCAGCAGCAAATTCCGAATCCTCAAAATAGTTTCCGGATTTTGGCAAGTAAAAGTATTTATACTTTGCATGCATATCAGCCGAATTAACATTCATAATCTCACTGATTTCCGAATCAGTAAGTTTACCCTTTGCAACTGTATCCGCCTGTGCTGTAGTAAGTAACAAGCTACTATGACTAGAAAGAATACTAGCAATCTCATCCGTATCCAGCCTTGCCTGCCTATCTATGACAAATTCTCTCACCTGAGCAACTTCTCTTAATTCAGATGCCCTATTTGCCTCTCTCACATTATCAATTGTGTACTTTCCAACAACAATAATTAAAATAAACATAACCATTATCGTAACAATCAATGTTATCAAACTTACACCATTACTTCTTTTCATTCTCTATATCCTCCTAATTAAGATGGGTTATCTTTTAAATATGATTCCATATCAATTGCTCCATACACATCTCCAGTAGAATAATCTATAATATAATAATTTCTTTCATTGATACCATCCACTCCTAAAGACACAGCCGTAGCAGAGTCAAGAAGTCTATAATTATCTGGTGAACTTGCAATAACCTTTGCACGAAGCGCATCTTTTTGCTCATCTGATAAATACACTATATAAGGTATATATACCGTGATATCAGATACCTTGTCACCAATGAATGGATATGTCAAAGAGTTTCTTGCATTATCAATCATCCTTCTTGCAACTGCATCCTTGATATTTCCTATCTCAACATCTATTTTTGTCCTTGACGTTTCATCTATACTTTCTCTTCCTGAAAAAATAGCAATCGATGCCAAAATAATGATTATCATAATGGTAACTACAAGTGTAATAATTGAAACTCCCGATTTATTTTTCATATCATCTATCCCTCTTCTTTATTTCTTTTCTTTTTCTACATACTGTTTAAATGCATTTTCAAATTTTAAATATGGCGTATCTGCACGTTCATTAATTCCCCATACATCAAAATCCCAATTGGCAAATGTAGAACGATATCTCATTTCATCATAAGTTTTATCTTGGAAGTTAAGTGGTGTAGAAGCACTAGCAACAGTTCCAACACTATCAAGCTCTTCTCCCACTGCCAAATTTTTCTCCCAAAATACATCAACAATAGAGGTAGGAGAACTTACAGAAACATTCGAATAGCCAACACAACCTCCAGAGGTTTCTCCTTTATTTAGTATGCTATATGCCGTATATAAATCAACTAAGCTTAAGTTTGTTCCAGCTGTTGTACGAAGAGAACCAATAAGTCCTCCCATATTTTGTTCACCATCCGTGATAGTTCCTTTTGCATAACAATTCAAAATGTCTAATTTATTATTAGAAAGCATTTCCACTTTTCCAATCAATCCTCCGATAGATTCTCTACCAGAAATAGAAGTAACAGCAGAACACTCATGTAAATATGATGCACTAGTTGCTGCCGCACTTCCTACAAAACCACCTACAGAAGAAAGTGCATACATATTAGTGCAATTTAATGCTACTTCTTGGATTGTACCAGAATTAAATACGCCAACTGCTCCTCCAACTTTATCTTGGCCTGCCACTGTATCTAATATTACTTGACACTTTGAAATAGTGCCCACCTGGTGTGAACCAACAAGACCACCAACATTATCACTACCAGTAACACTACCGCCATTGATAATAATATTTTGAACATTACCCGTCATTGTTCCAGCAAGAACACCAGTATAATTTTCACCTGTTACATTAACATTTGTGAATGTTAAATTAATTACACTAGCAGTACTTGTAATCTCTTTGAATAGACCAACATAAGACTGCGTAGGTCTATTAATAGTAAGGTTTGTAATGGTATACCCTCTACCATCAAGCTTACCAGCAAAATTTTCTACTGGTTTCCAACCTTCACCAGCAGAATATTCTGTCATATCAATATTTCCAGCAAGCTTAAAGTTTGCATTAGGATAGCTATGTAATTTTTGCATATCAGAAGCAACCTTAATAATAACTGTATTCCTAGATGGAATAACTTGTCCTCTTTCAATAGCAACAAGGTCATCTACAGAATAATACATTGCTTTATTATATTTGACACCAGCTACATTAACAACATCATAAGTATCATAGTTTACGATATATTGTTCACCATTAACATTAAGTGCAACAGGGTTATTTTTATAATCTTCAGGATTTAAAAGATAATATCCATATCTGTACTCCTCAATAACACCATTAATGTTTTTCGTAATAGGTTCATCCTCAAGAGATGTACCAGGATATACAAAATCCGGATCAGACTTTGCATCATTTGACACTGTTTTGATGTAATTTTGGATATTCTGAATATCTTTTGTGATAGCAAGCCTTCTAGTTTCATCCACGTCTCCTATATTTTTAAGAAAAACTAAAGCAACAAGTAACACTGCAACAATAATGGAAAGTATGATTAACCCCTGTATTGCCTGCTTTTTTCTATCCACAATCAGTGCCTCATCATCTTTCTTAAAAATGTCTTTTAAATCTAGTCCCATATTTAATACCCCTTCCAGAATAAAATCTACTTATACCTATATTTTAGCTTACTATTTATGCTTATTAATGTCAATAAAATATTTAAGATTTTTTTATATAAAATATCAAAGATATATTGGAAATATCAATAGTTTATTGCATACTTTATCATACATTTTATTTTTCCCAACTTAGGTTTTCTTTTCCAAAATGACCATAGTTAGTGGTAGATTGATAAATAGGTTCTCTTAATTTTAAAAAGTTAATAATTCCACTCGGCGTCAAATCATAGTTTTGATCAATATAGTTTAAAATCTCCTCCTCTGTGAGACAACTTGTACCAAAAGTTTCAACATTAATCGACACAGGCTTTGCAACACCTATCGCATACGCAAGCTGAATTTGACATTTTTTAGCCATTTTCTTCTTTACAATATCTTTTGCCACTCTTCTTGCCATATAAGCTGCAGACCTGTCTACCTTAGTAGGATCCTTTCCTGAAAAAGCGCCCCCACCATGTGAAGCATATCCGCCGTAAGTATCTACAATTATTTTTCTACCTGTTAATCCGCTATCTCCTGCCGGTCCACCAATCACAAAATTTCCTGTAGGATTAATAAAATATTTGGTATTTTCATCAATCAAATGAGCTGGAATCACGTGATGAATTACCTCTCGTTTGATATCCTCTTCAATTTGATGATGTGTAACATCAGGGTCATGCTGAGCTGACACAATAATTGTATCTATCCTTTTAGGAACTTCATGCTCATATTCAACCGTAACCTCAGTTTTTCCGTCTGGTCTAAGATATGGGATAATTTTTTCTTTTCTTACCTCTGCAAGCCTTTTAGACAATTTATGAGCATAATAAATAGGTGCTGGTAAGTAACTATCCGTCTCATCGCAAGCAAAGCCAAAGATAATTCCCTGATCTCCTGCCCCTTCCCCGTATTCATTCTTAGCATCAGAACTAATAGGGTGATTCTTATCCTCGTATGATTGGTTCACCCCCATAGCGATGTCTGGAGACTGTTCATTTAATAATATTTTTATTTCACAAGTTTTATAGTCAAATCCATATTCTTCCTTATCATAGCCTATTTCTCTAATAGTATCTCTCACAATTGATTCAACATTAACATTTGCAGTAGTAGAAATCTCACCCATTACTAAAACAAAATTGCTACAAGCACACACTTCACATGCAACCCTAGAATAAGGATCCTCTTTTAGAATAGCGTCTAAAATACTATCTGCTATCAAATCGCAGACCTTATCTGGATGCCCTTCTGTAACACTTTCACTCGTAAAAAATTTTTTCATATTTATTTCTCCTTTCAAAAAATGGCGAGGATTTTTCCCCGCCATTTACTTTAAAGTATCAGCCAGGAATCATTTATCCTGTCGGTATTAGCACCTTACAAAATGCAGGTTGCTGTGAAGTCATAAAGCCGATTCTCTCGTTCACTCTTGATATTTTTTATATTCATTTTTACTTACAACTATTTTTCTAGATTGTCACTAGAAATATTCTAACACCAAAACAAATTTTATGCAAGTTTTGCTTTCACAAGTTCATTGACAAGCCTATTATCTGCCCTTCCAGCAGTCTTTTCTTTTAATGCTTGCATTACCTTTCCCATATCCTTCATGCTAGACGCACCAAGTTGAGCAACTGTATCAGAAACGATTTGTTCTAACTCTTCGCGACTAAGCTCAGCAGGTAAATAAGCTTTAATAATATTTATTTCATCATTCACTTTACTAATTAAATCTTCTCTTCCACTCTTTTCAAGATCCGTAAGTGTTTCTTTCCTCTTTTTTAACTCTTTTGAAATAATTTCCATTACTTCATTCTCAGAAAGTTCTTTTTGCGTATCTTTTTCAATTTGAAGAATAGCAGCTCTAATCATCGTTATCGTATCTTTTTTTAGAGCATCTTTTTCTCTCATAGCATCTTTAAAATCTTGTAATAATTGTTCCTTAAGCATACAATCATCTCCTTTTAACAAAATAAGGCAGATATTACTCTGCCTTACTTTATTTATGTATCATTTATTAAAACTTTCTTTTTCTAGCAGCCTCTGATTTTTTCTTTCTCTTTACACTAGGTTTTTCATAATGCTCTCTTTTTCTAACCTCTTGTAAAACCCCGCTTTTAGCGCAGTCCCTCTTAAATCTCTTTAGGGCATTATCTATTGACTCATTGTCTCTAATCTTTATTCCTGACATATTTTTCCCTCCTTCCAGAAGCAGCTTTACATCAATATGTGACTCATTGTGGCAGATATTTTTCGGCCGCATAAGTCAAAACAATTAAAGCGTATTTAAAGCTCTTGCAAGGCTTGATTTCTTTCTAGAAGCAGTATTGTCTTTTATAACACCTTTATTTGCAGCTTTTTCAACAGCTTTTGTTGCTACTTTAAATAATTCAGTTGCTTTTTCTTTATTTCCTTCTTCAACTGCAGCTTTAAAGTTCTTTACAGCTGTTTTATAAGCAGTTTTAACCATAGAGTTCTGACTTGCTCTTGTTTTTGTAGTTTTAACTCTTTTGATAGCAGATTTGATATTTGGCATGATAGTTGCACCCCCTTTTGCTATTAGTCAATTCACTTACGATAGCATAGCATAATTTGCCATAAAATGCAAGCCTTATTTTAAATTTTTTCTTTCTTCTCCGCTCTTCCCTAGCAAAAGTGAATTCTAGCTCGGTTTTTTTCAATTTTTCCTCATTCCAAAACTATCAAAAAATTTCAAAAAAATATTTTTTGTAAACTTCATATTTCCGTAGTAAATCCGCTACTTTTTGGCTTTATTTCAATGTTTTGCATCTCTTTTATTCTTGATTTTTGACACTTTTCGTGTTAAAATTATGTTATACAGTTAAAGACAGGGGATGGTTATTATGATGAGTAAAATTGTAAATCGTCTTAATTCAATAAATGATTTTTCAAAGAAAATTATTGTATGGTCCTCAATTGTATCTCTTATTTTATGCACTTGTGGAATAGGAATCATTATTTATAATGTAAATACCGTTTCAACCTTATCTTTACATACAATTGGGTCATCTCTCATTCACGCCTCAATAATATTATTTTCACAGTTTGTTATTGGAAGTCTTGTAATTGACTTTCTTGGAGCAGTTATCAATAGCCATGATGATGATTAAAAATGAACAAACAGGGACAACCTTTTTTGTCCCTGTTTGTTCGTCTGTTTAGCCAACCTCTCTCATATAATAAAACAAGTACTGTTGCGCTATTCCTCCATATTGTCCAAACTTTTCCTCTGCAAACTTCGAAATTTTCTTCAAATTTCTTGACTCATCATATAATTGTTCCATCACTTTCTTAATCCAAGTATCCACCGGGAAAGCTTCCCTCTTCTTCATTGAAAACAATAAAATGCAGTCTGCTACTTTTTCTCCAACACCATCGATTTTCATTAATTCTCTTTTAGCACTACGATAATCCATATTCATAATTTGCTCTAAATCGATTTTTCCACTCTCAACAAGTACTGCAGCATGATACACATATTTGTCTCTAAATCCTAAATTTAATTGTCTCAAATCCTCCACTGTGGCTTTTGATAGTTCTTCCGATGTTGGAAACAAGTAATAATCCTTCCCATTAAAATCTATTTTTTGACCGTATGCCATAGAGATATTTTCTATCGTCTTTGATATTCTAGGGATGTTATTAGCAGCAGAAATGATATAACTGATTAGCATTTCCCACGCATCTTGATTCAATATTCGTATCCCATATCCAAATTTGATAGCATTTTTCATATTCATATCGCCCTTTTTCAATACTGATTTGATAGCAAGATAATCAGTATCAAGGTCAAAATACTCCCTCACGCAACTCATAACATATTCTTCATCATTGGTAAAAGACCCATTTTTCACGAACTCTCCACAAATAAAAACATCTTTATCTTTCTTACTCACATTCATGACTCCAAATTTGGTTACACCCGTATAACTTGCATCCTCTTCTTTTTTCCATCTAAAACACTGCCCACATTCAAAAATATGAGCAAGTTCGAAATCATTGATATTATGGAATATAAGTTTCTTCATTTTCCCCACTCTCATTAATAAAAATAAATTTTTATCCATTTTTACACTATCTTCTTGTTATTATATTAATGCCATATTGCAACGCCTTATGTAATAACCGCACTTTTACTATACACAAACATTTTGAATTGCGCAATACGTTTTTTCGTGATACACTTGATAGCATATAAAGAGTTAATAAAAGGAAGTGTATTTATGACATCTTGTTTTCTAAAAATACTTGCTTGTATATTGATGCTAGTAGATCATATTGGATTTTGTTTTTTTCCAAAACTTATTATTTTAAGAAAGATAGGGCGCCTTGCTTTTCCAATATTTGCCTTTCAGATTGCAGTTGGTTTTTCACGTACAAGCAACAAGAAAAAATATATCCTTCGAATGCTTATTTTTGCATTAGTTTCAGAAATTCCATTTTTATTTTTTAGAGTTGCATCTGGTTATACCGAATTTCGTACTAACATCGGATTTTCCTTTTTTATATCACTACTTTGCCTATACTTGATAGATTCCTTTCAAAATAAAAAGAATATTTTATACTTATTCTTGATCATACCACTCATCGCATCAGCAGTATTGCTAAAGGTAGATTATTCCTTCCTTGGTCCTGTTTTCGTAATATTATTTTATTTATTTGGTCAAGAAAAAAAATATTTTCCAATTCTTTTCATTACCGCAATATATGCTACCTTGATTTATGTGTTGCTATTGAAAAGTGATATACAATTATACTGTTTAATATCACTTTTTATTATTTTGCTATACAATGGCAAAAAGGGTCCAAACCTAAAATATTTATTTTACATATTCTACCCTGCTCATTTTTTAATACTGGGAATCCTTAATTATTTGATGGTTTAATATTTTTAGCAAAAAAGATACTATATTTTCACAAAAATTACATATTAAACCCGCATACTAAAATGAGAAGGATAAATAATAGAAGATTGCTATTTTCTAACATGAAAGGATTGATTTTTATGAATAATTTTAAAATATTAGTTGTTGATGATGAATCAAGAATGCGTAAACTCCTAAAAGATTTCTTATCTACTGGTGGATATGAAATTTATGAAGCAGAAAACGGTCAAAAAGCATTAGATATTTTTGAAATGCATGATGATATCAGTTTAATCATATTAGATGTCATGATGCCAGTTCTTGACGGCTGGTCTACCTTAAGAGAAATCAGAAAAAACTCAAAAGTACCCGTTATCATGCTTACGGCTCGTGGACAAGAAAGTGACGAGCTATTCGGATTTGAACTTGGAGTGGATGAGTATATCTCAAAGCCTTTCAGCCCTAAGATTCTTGTTGCAAGAGTAGAAGCATTATTAAAAAGATGTTATACGGAAAATGAAATGATAACCAGTTTTGATGGGATTGAAATCAATCAAAATGCTCATATCGTCACTGTTGACGGTATAAATGCTGACTTAACCATGAAAGAATTTGAACTTCTAGAATTTTTAATTAACAATAAGGGAGTTGCATTATCCAGGGAAAAAATATTAAATCATGTATGGAATTATGACTATTATGGAGATTCTCGAACAATTGATAGTCATATTAAAAAACTCAGAAAGAAACTTGGTAAAAAAGGCTACCATATAGAAACAGTACGCGGACTTGGTTACAAGTTCGAATAATCATCTATGTAACGAAAACATTACTCGAAAGGAATAGAAATAAACAATGAAAAATTTTTCGATAAACTCTAAATTATTTTTTTGGTTTGCATTTCTCGTAATATTTGTTGTGCTTACTATTTTGATTTTAAACACAACTGTACTAGAGTCATATTATTTACACTTCAAAGAAAAAAATTTGGTAAAAATTTATAATGATATTAACCTAATTTATACCCAAAACGAAAATGAAGAAAATCTAGAATCAGAATTAGAAAAAATAGAAATCAATCAAAACATTGATATTGTAATTAAAGATAATGACAAACTAACGATTTATACTACATCAAGAGATTTTTCTAATAATATGTTCAAGATTCCCGAATATAATCGTATTGTCAATGATGATTATTTTTCAGAAAATTTATCGGGAGATATTTCTTATTTCATAGAAACAATCAGGGACAACAGAATCAATTCAGACTTCATAGCGCTGTTTGGAAAACTAAGTGATAATCATTTCTTATTCATTAGAACACCCGTGCAATCTATCAAAGAAGGCGTGCAAGTAACAAACAGTTTCTTACTAATCATAGGAGCTATTGCATTAATCCTATCAAGTTTGCTCGCTTTTATCATTTCAAAAACATTTACAAAACCAATCAAACAGCTAAATACCATTGCAAAGAATATTAGTGAATTAAATTTTTCAGAGGAATATACCGTCACATCGTCTGATGAAATAGGCACATTAGGTCAGAGTATCAATAATCTTTCACATAGTCTTAAAACGAAAATAGAAGAGCTACATGAGGCAAATATTGAGCTAGAAAAAGATGTAGAACAAAAATCAAAACTTGCACAAATGCGCAGCCAATTTATCTCAGATGTTTCGCATGAACTAAAAACGCCTATTGCTTTGATTCAAGGCTATGCAGAAGGTTTAATCGATGGAATCGCAACAACAGATGAAGATAAAAAATATTACCTAGAAGTCATTTTAGATGAAGCTAATAAAATGAGTGCACTCACACATGATTTATTAGATCTTTCTAATTTGGAGTATGGAAAAAATAATTTGAATATTCAAACATTTGATATTTGTGAGCTTATTGGAAGCACCATAAAGAAAAATGAAATTATCTTTCATGAGCACGGAATCAATGCTAGTTTTACAAACTATGAAATAAATCCTGATGAAATCATCAATGTAAATGCCGATTCTTTTAGAATTGAACAAGTTTTAATTAATTATATCAATAACGCCATTAAAAATATAGACGAGAAAAAATTATTAAAAATATCCGTTGAAAAAAATGATAACATTGCAAAAGTAAAAGTATTCAATTCTGGAAATCACATTACTCCAGAAAATCTGATGAGAATTTGGAATAAATTTTATAAAGTAGATTCGTCAAGAAACAGAGAGCAGAGTGGCTCTGGAATTGGACTATCACTTGTAAAAGCAATTATGGATCAACACAAAAATAATTATGGTGTAGAGAATGTAGAAGAAGGTGTAGTGTTCTGGTTTGAACTGAACTGTGATACATCACCTGAAAATTAAAAAAATTTTTCTAATTTTACATTTCTTTTTCAAGAAATTCACAAATAATTCATAAATGTCTAGTAATCTATAAATGGATAAAAAAAGTTTATCTATCGTACCTAAATGTATAGACTCTATTTTCGGTTTCCCCCTTTAATAGAGTCTATGCTTTTAGGTTTTTTTATATTAAATCATTGATGATTCGTTCTAGTTTCTCTTCCCCTAAACATCCCACTTGTCTCTCCACCTCTTCCCCGTTCTTAAAGAAGATAAGCGTAGGCATTGCAGAAATATGATACCTCATAGCAATACTTTGTGTCTCGTCCACATCAACCTTAAACACTTCCACCTTATCTTCATACTTCTCGCATGCTTTTTTCAATACTGGTGCAAGTAATTTACATGGCTCACACCATGTGGCAAAAAAATCAACAATTACTAATTTATCATTATTCAAGACCTCAGATAAAATTCTTTCATTCTCAATATAGTGAATCATAAATACCTCCTAACTAACTAAACAACAATATATTTCATCAAATAATAAATTTCTACTGGAATATTGTTGTGTTATCATATATATTAATTATATGATAAGATAATATAAAAATGCAACACATGTAAAGGAGACTGTTTATGGATACAAGACCAATAGGTATGTTTGATTCCGGGTGTGGAGGGCTTACCGTACTAAAAGAATATATAAAAAAACTTCCAAATGAAGATTTTATCTACTATGGTGATACAGCTCATCTTCCTTATGGAGACAAATCAAAAGAAAAAATCATTGAATACGCTGAGGAAATTACTAAATTTTTAATCAAAAAAGAGGTGAAAATGATCATCATTGCCTGTGGAACCGCAAGTGCTAGTGCATATCATTACCTAAAAGAAAAATATCCAAATATACCAATCAAAAATATTATTGAACCAACTGCTAAATTAGTCACAGACGAACATATTGGTGTTATCGCAACAAAAGCCACCATTAAGAGTAAGGCATGGGAACATTCCATTTTAAAATATAACCCAACAGCAAAAATAAAATCCATTGCTTGTCCTCTACTAGTACCACTGATTGAAGAAGGATTTATTGATAATCCCGCAACAGATTTTATTTTGAATGATTATTTAAAGATATTTTTGAATGATTTAGACTCTTCTAAAACGCCTAATATTTCGTCATTAATTCTTGGTTGTACGCACTACCCAATTTTAAAAAGTCATATTCAAAATATTCTAAGTAATTCCGTTAATGTCATCAATGTTGGAACGTGTTCTGCAAATGATACCGCTTCATTTTTACAACAAAACAGTCTTCAAAATGATATAAATCATCAAGGAATGCTAGAATTTCATTCTAGTGATGATTTTGAATCTTTTAAAGAAAATGCAAAACTACTAGGTTTTGCATTGTAAATAAATCAAAAAGATGGGGTCCTAATAATAGGACCCCATCTTTTTGACTCAATTATGGATTTGCTCTCCACTTTGCATATAAGGTTGTATTTGATGAAACCATTATATGTGGATTATTCATATATGTTCCTCTTTCGTCGATATATTGTGTTCCGCCTCCATTTGTTGCTGTGAAGTATCCAGCAAATGTATATCCTGTCCTTGTTGGTATTGTGATAGTAGCTAGCTGTGTGGTACAAGCTGAATTTGAATAATAAATTGCTGTACCATATTTATAATATACTGCTGTGGTACCTGCACTCGTTGCACTTTGATTATTTAATGTTAACGTGATAGTATTTGCTGTCCACTTTGCATATAAGACAACATTCGATGAAAATGTTGTGTGTGGATTATTGACAAATGCACCACTTGCATTAATATACTGTGTTCCGCCACCGCCAGTTCCCGTATAGTATCCACCAAATGTGTATCCTGTTCTACTTGGCACTGAGATAGCAGATATTTGTGTGGTACAAGCTGAATTTGAATAATAGGTTGCCGTTGCATATTTATAGTATACAGCAGTAGTACCTGCACTCGTTGCACTTTGATTATTTAGTGTCAATGTAATGGTATTAGCCGTCCATTTTGCATATAAGGTTGTATTTGCTGAATATACTGTATGTGGATTATTCACAAATGCACCACTCGCATTAATATATTGTGTTCCACCTCCGTTAGCTGCCGAATAGTATCCGCCAAATGTATATCCTATTCTTGTTGGTACTGTTATGGTAGAAATCCTTGTTGTGCAAGCAGAATTTAAATAATATAGTGCCGTTGCATATTTATAATATACTTCCGTTGTACCTGCAGTAGTTGCAGTTTGATTGTTTAGTGTTAATTTGATTGTATTTGCCGTCCATTTTGCATATAAAGTTGCATTTCCTGAAAATGCTGTTTGTGGGTTATTAATAAATCCTCCACTCGCATTAATATACTGTACTCCATTTCCATCAGTAGCTGTAAAGTATCCGCCAAATGTGTATCCTGCTCTTGTTGGTACTGTAATAGCTGTTATTTGTGCAGTACAAGCAGAATTTGAGTAGTATGTTGGTGTAGTGTATTTAAAGTATACTGCTGTAGAACCAGCCGTTGTAGCGCTTTGATTATTTAGTGATAAAGTAATCGTATTGGCTGTCCACTTTGCATATAGAGTTCTATTTTCTGTAATTGCTGAATGTAGGTTATTTACAAATGCACCACTTGCATTAATATATTGTGTCCCGCCTCCGTTAGCCGCCGTGTAATAACCACCAAATGTGTATCCAGTTCTAGCTGGTACTGTGATAGCAGTCATTTGTGTGGTACAAGCTGAATTTGAATAATAGGTTGCCGTGTTATATTTATAGTATACTGTACCTGTGCCTGCGGTGTTTGCACTTTGATTATCTAAATTTAGTGTAATGGTATTTGCATTCCATCTTGCAATTAAAGTTCCCGCACTTGCTTTATTCCATATATTTGAACCTACTCCTGATGCATTATAGTATAGCGTTCCGCCAGAACTTGCATCATAATAACCAGCAAAGGTATAGCCCGTTCTTGTTGGCATGATTGCATTAGGCATATTGCTATTGTATGTTGCAGTTACACTAGCAGTTCCTCCAATTCCACTATTCTGATTTAATGTTACTGTATATGTATTTGCTGTCCATCTAGCATATAGGGTTCCTGCATAAGCTTTATTCCACACATGTGCACTTCTGCCTGATGTATTGTAATATAAGGTTCCACCAGCAGTTGCATCATAATATCCATTAAATGTGTAACCCGTTCTGGTTGGGACGGTTATATCTGGCATACTACCGTTATATGTTACTGTTACACTATTTGATCCACCAGTTCCATTATTTTTATTTAAAGTTACTGCATAATCATTAATGGTCCATATTGCATATAATGTTGCATCTGCCGATTTATCCCAAGTTCTTGCACTGGTCCCCGATGCCGTATAATACTGTGTTCCTCCTGAGGTGGCATCATAATAACCTGCAAAAGTATAACCTTCTCTTATTGGCATGACTGCACTTGGCATATTACTATCAAGTGCCACTGTTACGCTATCAGAACCTCCTGTCCCTCCATTTGCATTCAAAGAAACAACATATCCTCCATCTGAGATATCTATATTTTCCTCTAAAGAACCAGCCGATTTTGCAGCTATTTCCGCTACCAAATCATCTGTTTCAGATAAGGCGATGACAGCATTCAATTTATAATTTACCACATATGTTTCATCAACATATTCAATTCCCATTTCGTTTAAAGAATCCTCATCCAGTAAATACCATCCATTTCCTATTGTTTTCCCTTCTATGGTTGCATTTTCTCTTCCAGGGAAAATAGCATTATTCGGAGTAAGGGTACCAGCCGTACCTGCTCTTGCCGCCTCTCTTGATACAGCCGCCTTTACAGCAGATAAATTATTTTCTTTTACTTGTTCTTTTGCTTTTTCTACTGAAGAGACTCCGTTAATGATAGATACAGACGCAATAATCGTAATGATAACAATCATTATCACTATTGTCACTAATGTGATACCATCTTCACTCTTCCTATATTTTTTCATAAGTATACCCCCTACATGCGCATACAAACAGACGCATTTTATTACAAAACACACTCTTTTATCTAGTATAACATTAATTAATTTTAAAATAAATATTTTTTAAGAAATTCATAACAAATCTCGTCATGAAAATAAAAAAAAACGAGGCGGTATAAACTCAGCCCCGTTTTCGTTATCAAATGTATTATTCCACTGTATATGGCAATAATCCAATACTTCTAGCTCTTTTAATTGCAACAGTAATTTCTCTTTGATGTTTTGCACAAAGACCTGTTACTCTTCTTGGTAATATCTTACCTTTTTCGCTAACATATCTCTTTAATTTATCAGATTCTTTATAATCAATAGTTAATGCTTTATCTGCACAAAATGCACAAACTTTCTTTTTTATTTTTCTTTGTCTTGGCATAGAATCATCATCATTATTTCTATTGAATTTTCTGTTTCCCTTTTTTTCAGCCATTTTTGCTAACCTCCTATCCTAAAATTTTATCCATGACTATGTACACGAGACTAAAATGGTAAATCATCATCTGTTACTTGCGTAAAATCATTTGGTGCTGTGTTTGCATCAAATGTGGTTCCTGTAGGATTACCAGTGAATGGATTAGATTCTCCATCTCTTCTAGTATCAGCAAAATATGCCTCTTCAGCAACTACCTCTGTAACATAAACTTTCTTGCCATCTTTATCATCATAGTTTCTTGTTTGAATTCTTCCAATTACGCCAACTTGTTGGCCCTTCTTGAAATATTTACTGCAAAACTCTCCCGTTTTGTCCCAAGCAACAATGTTAATAAAATCCGCTTGTCTTTCTTCACCTTGTCTTGCAAATCTTCTGTTTACAGCAAGTGAAAAAGTAGCAACAAGCGTATTATTTGTACTTGTGTACCTAACCTCTGGATCCCTAGTTAATCTTCCCATTAGAACAACTTTATTCATAAAAAGTCCTCCTTACTAATTTTTTTTGACAATGATATGTTTAATAACTTCATCTGTGATGTTATAAACTCTATTCAACTCGTCAATAAATTCTGGGTTACTGCTAAAATTAACTAGAACATAATATCCTTCTGCATGTTTTTCCATAGGATAAGCTAATCTTCTCTTTCCCCATTCTTCTGTCTTTTCGATTGTGCCATGACTGCTAATTAAATTTGTCATTTTTTCAACAGCTCCCTTAATAGCACCCTCTTCAAGATCTGAGTTAATAATCATGATTGTTTCATAATTATTCATTTTTACACCTCCTTTTGGACTAATGGCCCTACCACAAAAGATAGAGCAAGGCGCAGTATCATTCCACACTGCGAGTGGTATTTTATCACAAAACCTCAAATTTTTCAACAAAAAAATGAATTTTTTACTAAGAAATAGAATCAACTCAAATATTTGTCATCTTTCTTGTAAATTCTACCAAATTAAGTTTTGTATACCCCTTAATATCTATTTTACTTCTATCTTTCACAGCCTCATTTTCCATAATTTTTACGATTTCAGCCTGATCATCTTTTTTTTGCAAATCAATATAATCTACCACAACAATACCAGAAATGTCTCTTAGTCTAACCTGTTTCATAATTTCATAGGCAGCTTCTTTATTCACAATAAGCGCTGTTTCCTCTAAATTGCTGTTTCCAACATATTTCCCGGAATTCACATCCACAGCAGTCAAGGCTTCCGTCTTATCAATGACAATATAGCCACCACATTTCAGCCAGATTTTTTTATTATTTGCATTCAAAACCTGATTTTCAAGTCCAAACTTTTTAATAATATCGCTATTTAATAGTTCCATATCAATTTGCTTTAAGAAACTCTTTTTTGAGATATATGACTGAACTCCCTCAAAGATTTGCTTGTTGTTAGTATATATTTTATCTAACCTTTGTGTCACAAGCTCTCTACCAATCTTAGAAATAAGCTCATGCTCATCATATAACAGTGTCACCTCTTTAGACTGTTGATAGTCAATCATGATAGTGCTCCATTTTTCAACTAATTCTTGAATATCCGCCTTTATTTTATCATCAGATATATTTTCAGCATCTGTGCGAACAATCGCTCCAAAGCCTTCCGGTAGCAGACTTTTTACCAAGTTCAATAATCTTTCTTTTTCTGCATTTTGATATATCTTCTGCGAAATAGTCACAATGGATGTATTCGGCATAATCACGATATAATCTCCAGGAATTGTAATATGGGTAGAGACTCTGGCCCCTTTTTCCGCAGTTGGCATCTTTTTGACTTGAACTAATATTTTTTCATTTTCAGAAAGCACACTTGAAATTTTAAAATCTACTACCTGTTCTTCTTTCGTAACGTCCACCTTAGGCACAGCATCTTTTAAAGAAATAAAAGCATTTTTCTTAAGACCGATGTCAATAAATGCTGCCTGCATCCCATCTACCACATTTTTGATGGTACCAACATATATGTTTCCTACGATATTTTCATTTTCTTTATCATAAGTGTAAAGCTCACAAACAGAATTATCCTCCAATACGCATAATTCAACACTATTTGCTTTTTTATTTACAATTAACTCACTCATACCCGTATTGCTCCTACTTCTTATTACTATTGTACAAATTCATGGCACTTTTTACACCATGATCTAATATTTCTACAAGTGCATTGTATACGATATTTGCCAAACTTTCAATTGTTTCTTTCTCTTCACTAGAAAAATTCATTAATACATAATCTTTTAAGTCCATACCAGGAATGAGTGGTTTCCCCATCCCCATTCTAATCCTAATGAATTCCTGAGTACCAATCAAATTTGTGATATTTCGCATCCCATTATGTGTTCCTGGGCTTCCATAAGGTCTGATTCGAATATTTCCAAAATCCAAATCTACATCATCATATATCACAATAAGATCTTCTGGCAAAAGTTTGTAAAAGTTCAATATTTGCAATACAGATTCACCGCTTAAATTCATGTATGTTTGCGGCTTCACAAGCATGATTTTTTCTCCATGATGTTCCCCCATGCCAATGAGTGCATCAAATTTTTCTTTTGTTACTTCAATTCCCATTTTTTTACTGATTTCATCTATTGCAATAAAACCAGCATTATGACGTGTCCACTCATAAGCTTTCCCTGGATTTCCGAAGTCCAACGATAATTTTCATTTTTTTCCTCCATTTTTTGAATTAACATAAAAAGTTGTATAAATTTCCCTTTACCACTTGAAATTTTCATTAAAATATAGCATAATATATGTAGGTCATTTTGTCAATAAATGAACCCTTGGGAGGATTTTATGTTTGATTTTTTTAAAAAAGTTGTTTATAAGATAATGGATCCAATAGATGCCATTTTAAAACCATTTAACATAGATTTAAATTCGTTCTTTACATATGTCTTAGGTATCATCACCGTATGTTTTGCCTTTGACAGAGTTTTAGAACTTTTTTGTGTGCTTTTTTCTGGGCAATTTGTTTCTTATTGGTCACCAGCAATGTACACACTTGTTTTATTTATCCTAGTATCTGGTTATGCGGTCATTTGTGCATCTCCTTATTGCAAAACAATCACAGACCCAATGCGCTTCTATTTATATTATTCCGTGGCATTTAGAATTATATGCGGTGTCATGGTTGCACAATGGGTTAACGAAGCATGTTGGGCAGTTTTAATGGAGTTTTCGAATTTCAAATACATCGCAATTAATTTACCAGAACTCATTACCCCAGCCATTACATCACTTACCTTCGTATTCCCGCTATACCTCACAAAGGTATCTATCTTTTACTACATCAATGATGTCATGGACGCTGACCAAGACTGGATTGATTCCTTTGAAGATTATAAAGGTTTCAAACTTGTAGCATCGAAAAATAATGTCAAAACACCTGATACATATATGTGTAATGCGCAAATTTGTATTGATGACCAATCTGGTAAGCCAGCTGTCATACCAGAGAAAAAGAGATATGAAGCTGTCCTTGTAGAAGGTGCTACCGGTACTGGTAAAACAGCAACGGTTGTTGAACCAATGTGTGCCATGGATTTAGAGCGTAAATACTTCTTCAGAGAAGTCAGTAAGAAATTAGGATATAATGCACTTTCAGCAGGACTTGCTACACTTAACGTACCATATTCAAACGAATATCTAAATCAAACATTTACGCTTTCTTATTTAAAACCTACAAGCAAGAAAATAGGCGCATATAAAGATTATGTAAAAGACATGTTAAAATATGAAGATCCAACTACTGGAGATCTATACTACAGAGGCATTGGTTTTACTCTAGTTGCTCCTGATAATGCTTGTATCGAACGTGTGAGAAAGGTAGCCGCAGCTTATGATATTCCAGTCAATGTCATTGACCCTTCTGATCCAAATTCACTAGGCATCAATCCATTCATCGGAACAGATCCAGCAAAGGTTGCAAGTATTATTTCTACTGTTTTAAAAGGTATGTACGAGGCAGAAAATTCAAGTGGTGATAATGTATTCTTTGCAAACGTTACGCAACAGGCATTTGAAAACTTAGCCATTTTATTAAAACTTGTTTATCCTAGAATGAATAATGGCACACTTCCTACTTTGGAAGATATGCTTGCAATACTAAATAATTTTGACTTAGCAGAAGAAATGACAGAGGTATTGAAAAAAGACCCTCAATTATCCGAAGATTATAAATCACTCATTGGTTACTTTGAAAAGAATTTCTACAAACCACCGGTAAATATTCATGGATATGAAATTGCATCCACCTATGGTAGCGGTAGAAAAGAAACTGAAAAATTTGTTTATGGTGCTATCACCCAGCTAGATAACTTCCTTAGAAATCCTGGCATCAAACATGTTCTTTGTAGTAGAGATAATAATATCAATTTAGACCGTGCTCTAGAAGAAGGTCAAATCATCACCGCATGCACACGTCAAGGTGACTTAGGAGAAATCCACCAAAAAGCCTTTGGTATGTTTGTTATCCTTTCTTTAAAAGATGCCGTCCTTAGAAGACCAGGTGTTGAAGATTCTAGAACACCACACTTTATTTACATTGATGAGTTTCCTCTATACGTTAATAAAGATACAGAAGCATTTTTCACATTATTCAGAAAATATCGTTGTGGAACTTTGATTACCATTCAGAACTTATCACAGCTTACAAAAAATAGATCTCTTGCCTACTTTAAAGATGTTATCGTCACAAACACCAAAACGCAAATCTTATTCGGTGATATGACAAACGATGAATCAGAGTTCTGGTCAAAAGAACTTGGTAATAAGAAAAAATGGAAATATAAGAGAATCCTTGCAGACTCTTCTACGCAAGAAGGTGCAGACAAGATAACCCAAAACTTCATGACGGCAGAAATAGATTACAAGCCATACTACAAGCCACAAAAAATTGTAAACTTAGCATTTAAAACTTGTGTATATAAGACAAAAAGTGAAGCTGGAAAAACAGTTGTGGGTAGAGGAAAAACAGACTTTATCAGCAAAAAATATTATGAAAAGAAAAAATCTGCAAATTATAATTTTGATATGTTTATGAGAGAAAATAATACTGAATACTCTGGAACAGACTCAAAAAGCTATGCAGATGTAACAGCTGTAGAAAGCACAATCAATAGTTTTACGGATCCTATTAATAACTATGATAATGATACCGTGAAATTAGAAGTAACGTCTACACCAATCAATGATGATATCTTCATCGATGTTAACCATGATGGAAATAATGATTTTATTGTTGCAGACTTACCAAGAAATATCAGTAATAATTCAAATTTAAAACCTGCTAATAATAGTAATTCTACAAGTACATCTTCAAATAGCACTGGAAATGAATTTAACATGAATAATTTAGATGATAATAATTCCTTTATCATTGACTTCAAAAAATAAGAGAAAGCGCACAAATAGGGACAACCTTTTTTGTGCGCTTTCCTTTCATATTTCTTTTGTCTTTTTTATCTTCTCTCTAATACCTCTCAATTCCACTAAGTACCCAATCATGGCTACCTGTTGTAATGACTGAATTACAATATGGACATCTTCCAGAAGATGTTATCGTTGTAGGAGCACCACAATTTGGACAGTTTGTTGTTTTTAGTTCTGCAGTACCTTCCTCAGTCAAAATGCCTTTCTTTCTCGTAAATGTCATCTTATATGTATTAGTAATTCTAGAACTATTATCCCCCTTTAAAATGACACCCTTTTCTTCATCCATAATATAATCAACCATCGATGAATTTACAGCAACGATAAGCGTATCTTTCTCATTATCTTGATAAAAGCTTACTAACTCACCATAGTTTGTTGCAATTCTTTCCAACTTATTAATCTTCTTATTATCAATATAACTCTGAACATTCTTAGAATATTGATCAAACAATTCCGCAGATACAAGAGGTCTTAATGTTTCTAAATTTCTTTCTGACCATGCGTTTTGAAGTTTTACAAACAAGTTTTTAGCATTTGAAATAAATATTTCCTCATTAAAATGTGAATCAATATCTATCACTTTTTGTGCTACTTCTTTGCTTCTAGAGGTGTTTCTCACATATCCTGTACCATTATAATTGCTCATATTAGGTCTGGAATATTTAGTTACTCTTTTATCCATATTTGCTCTTACAACTATAAAAATAATCATAGCAATTACAATGATAACAAAAAATCCACCACCGCTAAGATCATCACCATAATAATATCCGCCAGAATAGCTACTGGAACCCCAATCCGAATCATAACTTGATCCCCAGTCCGAGTCCCAATCTGATTCCCAATCTGAATCGTACGATTCAAAGTCACCAAAATCGGCTATTGAAAGTGTTGGAATAGCAACTACAAAGATTACAAGGATAATCATTAAAAATTTCTTTAAATTCTTCATACTTACCCCTCATTCTCTCACGCCATAAAATGGCTTTGCTAAAAATTATTCACCAAGTTTTTCTCCACATTCTGGGCAAAATTTTGCATCCATTGCTACTTCTTTTCCACATTTAGGACAAACCCTAACCTTCGGTGCTACTTCTTCTCTAGATTTTCCACATTCTGTACAAAATTTTCCTGTATTTGTTGTACCACATGTACACTCCCAAGTATCGGCTGTAGAAGCAGGCGCCGCACTACCAGTTGGCTTTACTGCTTCATTAAATGCCTCTTGATTTGGAACACTATAATTTACCGCATTAGAAATATTTTGCGTAACAGCACCAAATGGATTTCCGGTGCTATTTGACATCATTCCAATTCCCATAAAACCAGTCATAGAACCATTTGCATTTTTAGCTGCATCTTGAACTGCATTTGCATAAGCACCAGTAAGGGTACCTTGTTGTTGATATTGATCTCCTGCAAGCTCATAATTGTCAATTTTCTTATTTGATTCCTCTGTTAATGTCACACTCTCTACAGCAAATGAAACAATAGAAACTCCTCTATTTTCAATTGCGGCATCAAATTTTTCATCTGCAATAATTTGCTTAATTTCATCTGTTTTATTTGGAAGAGATAACGCCTCTATTTTATATTCTTCTTCACTAAGGCTATTTAAAACATTTGAAAATGCTGCAACAACTTCGGACCTCATTTGTTCTACGAGAGTATCTTTTTTATAAACATTCGCATTTCCAGCAATATTCTCCATAAATACAGCTGGATTGGTAATTCTGAACGTATATGTACCAAAACATTTAATATCCAATCTCATTGGTGAAAATCCACCAGTTCTTGCATTTAATAATGCATGCCCCCAGTCTCTATATGGAACAGGATTTGGCGTACCAAATTTATTCCCAACAATTTCTTTTACATTAAAGAAAAATACAGCTTGCTCTTTGGCAATACTTCCACCAAACTTAAACCTTTCCCACATTTCTTTAAACACAGCACCAAATTCACCAGCAAAAAATGAAGGAGTAGAAGTACTATCAAAAGTATAAACACCTGGTTCAGCAGTAGCATCCATAATTTTACCACTATCATAAATCACAGCCACCTGACCAGGAGCAACAATAATTCTACTTCCCTTTGCAAGTGTTCCATTTGAATCTGTTTTCTTTACCATTAAGATATCATTGCCCATATCCTCACAAGAAATTCCAGTTAAAAACTGATCACTAAGCGTACTTGTAACTGCACTAACTGCAGCTTTAATTAATCCCATTTCAAATCCACCCTTTCTTTTATACTCAGTTAAGGTTCAAAATATCCGAAAATTAGCTCTTTTAGGCCTCTTCTTTTATTTAAAACCTATCAAGCACTTACAACTAAAATATAACATAAAAAGTATATCTTTTCAACGTAAATTTATGTAAGAAAAATCGCTTACTTCTCACTCAATTGCCATCTCCAAGAATCTTTACACATTTGAACCAGGTCTTTTTCTGCCTTCCACCCTAATTCTTTTTCAGCCTTAGAAGCATCTGCATAGCACTCTGCAATATCTCCACTTCTTCTTTCCACAATAACATAAGGTACCTTAATATGATTTGCCTTTTCAAAAGCATCAATAATTTCTAGTACACTATATCCTTTACCTGTACCCAAGTTAAAAGTAGAAGTTCCTTTATTTTGAAAAGCATAATCAATTGCTTTTACATGTCCTTTTGCCAAATCTACCACATGAATATAGTCCCTTACACCAGTACCATCTTTTGTAGGATAGTCATTTCCAAATACTGATAAAACAGGAAGTTTTCCTTTTGCAACCTGTGTAATATAAGGCATCAAATTGTTTGGGATACCATTTGGGTCCTCACCAATTAAGCCACTTTCATGTGCCCCAATTGGGTTAAAATACCTTAGTAAGATAACAGATAAATCAGGATTACTCCTTGCCACATCTCTCAAAATTTGCTCATTCATATATTTTGTCCAACCATATGGATTGGTGCACGATGTTGGCATATCCTCTGTTAAAGGTACCCTTTCCGGCACACCATATACAGTTGCAGAGGAGCTAAATACAATATGATTCACATGATACTTTTTCATTGCTTCTAACAATACAATGGTACTATCAAGATTATTCTTATAATACTCTAGTGGAATCGAACAAGATTCTCCTACTGCCTTAAGACCAGCAAAATGAATTACTGCATCAATTTGTTCATTTGCAAACAATTGATCTACCGCTGTTTCATCAGTAAAATCTAATTCATAATTCTTAAAATCCTTCTTAGTAATCTCTTTAATTCTATGAATCACATCACGCTTACTATTGCAAAAATTATCTCCGATGACAATATCATATCCTGCCTCTAAAAGCTCAACTGCTGTGTGAGAGCCGATATAACCTGCCCCACCTGTTAATAAAACTTTCAAAAAAATACCTCCTCTTATTTTATACGATAAAAGAGATTGCCATATCAAACATCATTAGCAACCTCCTTTTATCAATCTATTATGAAACTATCAATGAGTCAAATTCTCATATATTTTATTTTTCAAGCATTGAAAGCTGAGCCATTTCCATTCTGTACCTACCCGTTTCTGGGTCTTGCTTGAATGCAATGATTGTCTTATCAATTTCATCCTCTAATTGTCTTAAATCCGTTGAATAGTATATTTCAATACCCTTTAACTCAACTTTTATCCTCTTAATATCTCTAAAAAGGTCAATAACATGATTATCATCTTCCCCAATAATCACAAGCTGTGGTCTCTTATCAAAACCGCAATCCTTTGCCTGATAATTATCATAAAACTCTTCATAAAGCTTCATTTTTTCCATGAACTTTTCTTCCCAACCAGGATTACGCCTT